>JAWOIK010000258.1:0-3422 GCA_046484705.1 Ignavibacteriaceae bacterium
TCAAAAAGAAGGCAGAATGATTTTCGTGAAAGAGAAGTTTAATGGTATTGTTACAACAGGCGAAGATATTTTTGTTAAGACTTATGTTGAATCAAAGTATAACGATATGGAATATTTCATACTTGAGGATATGCTTCCCTCCGGATTTGAAGTTGTTAAGGATGTTCAGAACTATGAAATAGAAGGTGAAAATGAATACACGCCATATTATGATAGATATGGATGGGGAAGAAGACCATGGATATGGAATTATGCAGATAAAGAATATCGTGATGAAAAAGTTGCTTTCTTCGTTACTTATGTAAGCGAGAAGATGGAATTTACATATATTATGAAAGCACAAATCCCGGGTAATTATTCTGTTATGCCGGCACAGGGTTACTTAATGTACTATCCTGAACTTGCGGGAAATACAAACGATGTAAAGATTGTAGTGAAAGATTTACAATAGTTATTTCTTCTTACTTTGCGTCCTCTGCGTGAAAGAAAAAGGGTTCACGCAGGGAGCGCAAAGTTATCTACGCAAAGTTCGCAGAGTATAACTACCTTTGTACCTAACTCATCATATAGAAAATCTCGTACCTTTAATTCCTAAAACAGAGAAATCGATTTTATGTAATTAGAATTGCTGAACCTTTATGAAATAATTATACCTTCATAACCAATTGAATTTGGTTATATAACAGAATTCTATTGATGGAACGCTTTTTGGTTTTGTATGTCGTTATTGGTTACAGTTACCAGAATCAGGAGAGAATTGGACCCGTCAGAATCAATATATCGTCCGCACATTGCTGTTGTTGGAAAACGGAACGTGGGTAAATCCCGTTTCGTTAATACACTAATCGGTAAAGAAGTTTCTGCGGTAAGTGATATTGCAGGTACAACCGTTGACCTAATTAAAAATCCATTAGAACTTATTCCATATGGACCTGTATTAGTAGTCGATACAGCCGGTATTGATGATAATGGTGAACTTGGCAGCGGCAGGATAACTCAAACTATACAAACAATTTCATCGGCAGATCTTGTTATACTTATTATTGATTCCCGTACACGGTTAATAAGTAAAGAACGGGAACTTATTGCCTACCTGGATAAAATTGGCGTTTGCTACTTCATTGTTATAAATAAAATTGAGTTTGGCGTTAAGGAAGAACTTCTTGAAGAGTTAAGCGAACTCAGAGTAAAACACTTTGAAGTATCCTGTAAAGAAAATGTCGGATTTGAAGAACTCAAACGTAAAATTATAAGGATGCTGCCGCGTGAGGATGAAAAATTTCTCTTAACAGATATAATTGCTCCTTCCGATATTGTTATGATGGTCATACCTTCACAATTGAGAGAGGAGAATTCTGAATTTCTTTTATCATATGTTGAAATCATAAAATCGCACCTCGATAAAAACACCAAAGTGATTCTTTGTAACAATCAGGAATTGCCACAAAAACTAGCAGAACTGAAAACGCCTCCCGATATAATTATTACCGAAAGTTTTATTATAAATAATGTAGAAACTCTTGTTTCTGAAAAAGTAAAGATCACAACTTTCACCATGATTTTAAACAGACTTAAAACAGATATGTCTGTTTTCATTAAAGGACTGAAAACTGTACAGAAATTAGTGCAGGGTGATAAAGTATTATTCGCAGATGGATGTCGTAATCATCCAGAAGACAATGGCAAATTGAAAATTAAAGAATGGCTTGGCAGTGATTCAAAAAGGGAATTGAAGTTTGATTATATAAATAATGGAGGTTTACCAGATAATCTCTCAGAATATAAACTGCTCTTACACTGTGATGGTTGTAAACTAAATCGTGGTGATATTAGGACCCGAATTAACGAAGCTATTCTAATGGATGTTCCTGTTGTAACTTATGGGGTTGTTTCTGCTTATATGAACAATGTTCTGCCGCGTGCATTACAACTACTTAAAATTAAAATTCATCAGTAGAAAACAGATGTTTTAAATAAAAAAATAAATTTTACATTTAATTTCCTATTGATTCAATTAATTAAAAATTGAATTAAAGCCCATACTACTTTATTCAATTTGTTCTATATCACATAACCATTCCATCTTTCAATAAATCACTTCTCAAATACAAGAAATAATGCTTGCCATTCATACAATATTGATTTGAATTAGAGACTTAAAAGCGGTTTTTTTATAACAAAATCTGGCATTTTACATGCAATTCTGTGTGTGACAATTTTTCTTATTGAGGATAAAATGCATAACAAAATATTTGACAATTATCAGAGAAGTGACAAGAGCAGTTTAATACCACTACTGCAGGATGTTCAGACAATTTATGGCTTCCTGCCTGAGAAGGCTTTAAGAGATATTTCTGATTTTGTTGAAATGCCGCTCAGCAGAGTATATGGAGTTGCAACTTTCTACAATCAGTTCAGACTAACTCCGCTTGGTGAAAACATAATCCGTGTCTGCAGAGGAACCGCATGCCATGTAAAAAATTCAGCAAACATTCTTTTTGCACTTGAGAATGAATTAAAAATTAAAGCCGGTGAAACTACACGCGACAAACATTTTACTCTGGAAGTTGTGAACTGTATCGGTGCTTGCAGTATTGCTCCTGTTATTCTTGTTAATGATGATTATCACGGTAGAATAACTGTAAAAGATATTCCAAAAATTCTCAAAAAATATAAGACGGCTAAAAAAGCAGAAAGTACAGAGGTTAAGTGATGAGAAATCTGTTAGGACTCTGCTGTGAAAAATGCTGGCATTCACCTGAAACCGCTTGTGAACACTTTATTCAGTGCTGCTCGGAAGGTCCGCTCTGTCATCACGATCAGGAATGCGTTGATAATATAAAAACATTGAAAAGACAGTTAAGATATGAAGAACACGATAAGCCGATAATTATTATTGGTATGGGTACCTGCGGACTTGCCTCCGGTGCAGGTAAAGTAAAGGAATCTATTGAAGCAGAACTGAAAAAACTTAACATTGATGCAATCATAGAAGGAACAGGATGCATCGGCTACTGTGCCGTAGAACCAATTGTGGATATTAAACTTCCGGGTAAAGACAGAATTTCTTATTGTGAAATTACGGTTAAAGAAGTTTCGAGATTTATTCAGACGACAATAGTTGAAGGAAAAACTGGTAAGGTTTGAATAGCGAAATGTGTCCTTCGATTGGAGCGCTAGCTCTACATTCAAACGAAGGAGAGAAACATGTCAACTTTAACGGTTCAAAAGCTGGATTCCCGTGCCTTGTCCCTCGGCGCAGTCGCCGGGCTCATCGGCGGTATTCCATTTGGTATGTTGATGGCAATGATGGGGATGATGCCAATGATCGGTATGCTGATTCGAGTGGAGAACGCCTTTGTCGGTGTCCTGGTCCACGGGGCGATCAGGGCTGTCACGGGTGTGATTTACGGTTTGTTTGC
>JAWOIK010000287.1:0-23819 GCA_046484705.1 Ignavibacteriaceae bacterium
CTATCCGGACACGTACAAACCGGTACTCGCCGAAGGTTCGGCCCGGGATCTCTATATTCGGGTTATCACCGTCCCTGTTCTTATGTTCTGCTATTATTCGTTCCAGTTTTAATTTCTTAGCAATCATCTTCGGAATCTTAATGTCTTTCTTATAGTTATTGTACTTTGCCCATGCATTAAACTTAAAATTGATCAAAATGGTATCACCATTTTCATCTTTTACAAATTGCGGACCTGAATCACGAAGCCAGTTGCGATCTGTTTCAAGTTTGAAAAACTCTGTATTTTTCAAATCAGCATCAACGGCTTTAAGAACTGTTTCCGCTTTTTTCTGATGCGATTCTGATTCGACAATAATTCTTACTTTTTCATTCCGCGAGATATACCGTACAATTTCACCATAAACCCATGGAATCGGCTGAAATTTTCCAGGCCAGTCTTCTTTATTGTTCGGCCAGCCGATCCAGGTTGCTTCGTGATTTTCCCATTCGGCGGGTAGTCTATAGAGATGATTTGTTTTATTCATATACAATTAGGGTCCGATTAGTAAAAAAAGTCAAAATTCAAAAGTCAAAAAAAAATTACTGGTTCTGGTCTACTTTGAATCGGTATTTTTATAAAGATCATTTAAATCAATTATTGACTCATCCAGTAAATCCGTTCCATACCTGGTATATTTTTCTTTGATAATATTAGCTTTTGTGTCTTTTAATTTAATTACAATTGAAGCAATTACTCTAGAAATTTCTACTACTTCATTTAGTGCATTATTCAATTCGTTCTTATTCAAATTTAACCCATCTCTAAGCAGACAAATCCAATATTTATTCTCATTCGAGGATTTCAGAGCTATTTCATAAAATTTTATAAAATCTTTTTTTGAATGAGCTGATTTTGCTTCAATAATATTCGCTCCAATCGAAGTTGCAGAACGAAGAAGCTGATCAACAAGTGAATAAAAAATACGTTTTATTTCTATCGAATCAATCAGTTTAATAATTTGAATTGAATAATTATAACAACGTTTTTTAATATCCTGAAATTGTTTTTCAGACATACCTACCTCCATAATTTTTGTTTAGAATAATTTTTGAATTTTTACTTTTGACTTTTGACTTTTATCATTCAGTCATTAAACCTCTTTGTTATGTCCCCGTATGCATCAATTCTTCTATCCCGAAGAAATGGCCAGTTACGACGGATATATTCAATGCGGTTCAATTCCACTTCAGCAGTAATAACTTCCTCTTTATCTGAAGTTGCTTCTGCTATCATTACTCCCTGCGGATCGGATATAAAGGACCGTCCCCAGAATTCAATTCCGGCAGAACCTGGAACTTGTTTTTCTAATCCTATACGGTTTACGGCTGCAACATAAATTCCGTTTGCAATTGCATGACCACGTTGAATTGTTTGCCAGCTTTCAAACTGAGCTTTACCGTGTTCAGCTTTTTCATACGGATGCCAGCCGATAGCAGTAGGGAAAAATAAAATACTTGCACCTTGCAGAGCGGTTAGCCTTGCACCTTCGGGATACCATTGATCCCAACAGATAAGCGTGCCAACTTTTGCATACTTTGTATCGATAGTTTTAAATCCGAGATCGCCGGGAGTGAAATAAAACTTTTCGTAAAATCCCGGATCATCTGGAATATGCATTTTTCTGTAAAGTCCCACTACCCTTCCGTCGGTATCGATAACTGCGGCACTGTTGTGATAAATACCCATTGCACGTTTTTCGAAAAATGGTGCAATGACAACAACTTTGTTTTTTGCCGCTGCTTTTGATATTGCTCTGATGGAAGGTCCGTCAATAGGTTCTGCAAGATCATAAAAATCTATATTTTCCGATTGACAGAAATATTGCGATGTAAATAATTCAGGAAGACAGATGATCTGTGCTTTTTTCTTAGCAGCTTTTTCAATCCATTTAATAGCATTCTTTACGTTTACTTTTGGGCTTTTATCGAAAGCCATTTGAATTAAGCCGACATTAAACTTTTCAGGATAAGATTTTTTCATTGATAATTTAGTATTTGTTTTATTGTTGTATTAAAATCTAACCGTTAATTAAAAAGATTACAAGATGAGAATTAAATATTGATTTAATACCCGGTAGTGGTAACCAGTTCCCCACTCCTGTTAAATTCTTTACTTCTTTCGAAGGTGCCGTTATTGTAGTATTCTTCTTTCATCAGGGTTCCGTCATCATAATATGTTTTTATCCAGCCGTCCTGTTTTCCGTCAAGGTAATTTTCCAATCTTTCAAGTGCACCGTTGCGATAATATGTTGTTCTTTTACCGGATCTGATCCCGTCTTTCATAATTTCAACAGCTTTTAATAAACCGTTATCATAGTAATATTTAACCTCACCTGAAGGAAAATCATTTACATAAGTAGCCATGGACTCAAGTGATCCGTTTTGATGATACGTGAGCACGACTCCGTTTTTTCTTCCGTTTTCATAAATAGCTTCCTCTTTAAGTACTCCGGATTCATAATAAGATTTTTCATTACCTCGTTTAATTCCATTTATAAAATCGGTTGATTTTTTAATAACTCCGTTTTCATAATATGAAAATGATCTTCCGTTAAGTGTGTTAGCCTCATAATTCCATTCTTCCTTAAGATAACCACTTTCATAATAGGACTTTGTAATTCCATCTCTAACTCCATCGATAGTAAAAGTTTCCTGACGGATAGCGTTGCTTTCATAAAGATCACGTTCTACTTTTTCCACGGATTCAAGTTTACCCATAAAATCAAACCGGGTTCTGTTTAAGAGTTCATCATTAACATAATCATCAAGCACCCTCACTTTACCGCCGAGATCAAATATCTTAACATTTCCCTGAAGTTTATCATCAATAAAAAAAGCTTCCAGAGCAACACGGTCTTTATGATCATGGTATATTCTGGTAGTGCCATGCTGTTTACCATCGACAAATTTTCTTTCCACTTCAATATTACCGGAAAGATAGAAAGTTCTGGAAATACCTTGCAAAACTCCATCGGTATAATCCCATTCGCCCTGTAGTTCTCCCGATTTATAATATGTTCGGGTAATACCCTGGAGCATTCCATCATTATAATTCTGCTCAGCCCATAATTCACCGGATTCGTAAAACCATTTAGATACCCCTTGCTTTACTCCATTCCTGTAATTCCATTCAATGCTTACCTTACCATCCTCAAAATACCAGGTAGATTTACCATCTTCCTTACCAAAGACGAAGTTCCAGTCCTTCCAAAGTTTACCGGAGGGATAATATTCATAATACTTCCCATGAAGCTGATCATACTGGTACTCGCCCTTTGTTTTGATGACACCATCGGAATAATAGGTTACTTTCTCCTCCAAAGGTGAACCTGTTTGCGGATAAAACTTAGCGGTTACAAGAACTAAAATTGCTAACGGTATAATTATTGTGTATTTATACATTAAATTTAAATGATCTCCTTAAAAAAGTGCTCAAAGTTATAATAATTCAGAGTTAAGAAAAATTCATAAATATTGAATGGTATTAATTTTTCCTGTCTGTTAAAAGATATTACTATAATTTGAGATTAAATACCCTGCATTTAAGAGAATCAATTATTTATGCTTTCATTTATACTATAATTTAATATTTTTGAAAGGAGCTTTGAGGGAAGCTATGCTACTATTTAATTAATTATTATTATCACTGTACATTTTTATAAAGTAAACGAGTAGTATATGGCGAGAATTATTCTTGCAGACGATTCCGAACTGATAAAAAGCACTTTAAAACTTTATCTCTCTAAAGAAAAGCATTTGGTTTATTCAGCCGATGATGGTTCTCAGGCAATTGAACTATTTAAGAAGGAAAGACCTGACCTTGTAATAACAGATATTATTATGCCCGAAACCGATGGTTTTGGTGTACTGAAATTTGTTAAGGACCACGACCCGAATATTCCGGTTATAATGATCACCGGAGTTGACGATACTGAATCCACTATCAAAGCTATCCAGGAAGGCGCTTACGATTACATTGAAAAACCGATTGATGTTACCCGGTTTAATCAGGTAGTAAAAAATGCACTCCGTAGTAAAGAACTGAGTGAGCAGCTTGCTGTATCACTTTCAAAGGAGGAGGAAGAAGAGTTCAGGGGCAAGGCAACTCTTGTTGGCAGTACTCCGGTAATGAAAGAAATTTACAAAAGCATCGGAAGAATTTCTTCGTCACGCATAACTGTACTGATACAGGGTGACAGTGGAACCGGTAAAGAATTAATTGCCAGGATGATACATAATTCCGGAACCACAAAAGGACAGCCGTTTATTGCCGTGAATTGCTCCGCTCTTTCAGAATCACTTCTGGAAAGTGAATTGTTTGGGCACGTTAAAGGAGCCTTTACTGGTGCGGTACGGAATAAGAAAGGCAAATTTGAACTTGCCGCTAACGGAACAATTTTTCTGGATGAAATTTCCGAAATTTCATACGACTTACAGGTAAAATTATTACGGGTCATCCAGGAAAAAGAATTTGAACGGGTTGGCGGTGAATCAACAGTACCGCTGGAAGCAAGAATAATTGCCGCAACAAATAAAAATCTGTCCAAGCTAGTTGACGATGGAAAATTCAGAGAGGACCTTTATTTCCGGCTTAAGGTGTTTACAATAACAGCTCCTCCGCTCAGGGAAAGAAAAGAAGATATACCCGCACTGGTTATTCATTTTGTAAAAAAGATTAATAAAGAACTGCACAAGAATGTACGAAAGGTTCCTTACGAAGTAATGGAAATGCTTCAGGATCACCACTGGGTTGGTAATGTACGTGAACTTGAAAATACATTAATGCAGGCAATATTACTTTCAAAATCGGATGTTATTGAACCGGATAATGTTCTACTGAAAAAAGCCGATGTAAAAAATGATTCAAACGTTCCGGATATGTTTGATTATAATGCAAACTGGAGCATGGGAGAGTTAGAAAAATTCCATATTGAAAATGTTCTGAATGAAGTAAAAGGCAATAAACAAAGGGCTTGTAAAATTCTTGGAATTTCAAAACCGACATTATACAATAAACTGGAACTATACGGTATTTCGATACGGGCAGGAAAAGATTCAGATTCAAAATGAAAATAATTTTTACGGCATTTTAATTAAATAGGGAAAGATTATATTTGCTTTTATCAAGTAACGTTATCAGGATTTCAGAACTGTTATTTTCCGGCAGAGTTTTTTTTCGAGGGTAGTTTTCCAACCACAAT
The DNA here is from genome assembly GCA_046484705.1 of Ignavibacteriaceae bacterium. Taxonomy (GTDB): domain Bacteria; phylum Bacteroidota; class Ignavibacteria; order Ignavibacteriales; family Ignavibacteriaceae; genus JAGXRK01. The sequence goes on from JAWOIK010000287.1 coordinate 5,243, forward strand.
ATTTTTTTTGAAATGGATAACCTTAAAGGACTTCTGGTTTTTTATTTGGGCGACATGGAGTTTTGTGCTGATATTAAAGATATTACCACAACTATTAAAGTCGACAAACTTGGCAGCAATTACCCGGTTGCTAAAATGGATAATATGCGTTTGACAATAAATGATGAGGAAGTCCAGATAATTAATTTACATAAATTGTTCGGAATCACACTAACAAGGTTTGATCATAATACCCGGATTTTTGTGTATGAACAGGAGGAAATTAAATTTGGATTTTTTGTTGATCATGTATCGGAATTACTTACAATAGACCGAAAGGTTACCAGGCTGCTGGAATTTGTTACTCCAAAAAACAACGAGTTTTTTTTATCAATAATTAAATTTGAAGGAAGAGAATTTTACCTTCCGGATTATTATAAAATCGCCAGAAAATTTGTCGTTCAAAGAACAAATTGATTTACGACAAATCAAACTATCTGCTGAAGTGAACTTTCACCGATTCTTCTGCCAATCACCCCGGCAATTTGCTTTATCTGTTTCATTAATTCTGCAAACTGCTCGGGCAGTAATGCCTGCGGTCCATCCGAAAGTGCATTTGTCGGGTCATAATGCACTTCGATCATCAGTCCATCGGCATCAGCAGCTACCGCCGCTCTGGCCATTGGTATAACTTTATCCCTCATTCCTGTTGCATGTGAAGGATCGGCAATGACGGGTAAATGACTTCGCTGGTGAACAACCGGAATTGCTGAAAGATCAAATGTATTTCTTGTGGATGTTTCAAAAGTCCGTATTCCCCTTTCACAGAGAATAACATTTTCATTACCTCCGGATAAAATATATTCAGCCGACATTAACCATTCATCAATCGTGGCTGAAAAACCGCGTTTCAAAAGAACAGGTTTATTTGATTTTCCAAGTTCACGAAGTAATGCAAAGTTCTGCATATTCCTGGATCCAACCTGCATAATATCTGCATACTTATCAACCAGTTCAATGTTTTTCGATTCTGTAACTTCGGTTATTACCGGCAGACCGTATTGTTCACCTGCAGCTTTAATAAATTTTAATCCTTGCTCACCAAGTCCCTGAAATGAATAAGGTGAAGTTCTTGGTTTAAATGCACCTCCGCGTAAAATTTTTGCCCCGTGCTCTTTAACTATTTTAGCAATTCTGAAAATCTGTTCTTCGCTTTCAACAGAACAGGGTCCGCTCATTACTATAATTTCATCGCCGCCAATTTTAACATCCTTTATCTTTACTATTGTAGATTCTTTTTTAGATTTTTTAGCAGCAAGGTTCAACTGATCGGTTACACGGAAAACAGAAAGAACTCCATCCAGCAACTGAATTTTTCGTATGTCAAAATTCGGTTTTACTCCGATAGCTCCGATTGTAATGTAATTATCACCGCTTGATTGGTGAACATCAAAACCAAAATGTTCAAGATGTGTTATCACATTTTCTAATTGTTCATCTGTAGCTGATTTATCTAATATTACTATCAATTATTCTCCAGGATTAATGAAAATTCTTTTCGCCGGCTTTAACGGCAAATTCAAGATGGTCCTCTTTTGTCGGTATCGGACAAGTAAACAAATCACTATATGCACAATACGGATTATAAGCATTATTCAGATCTATTGTATAAATATGTTCATCATCCGGCAATAAATTAAAATCCAGATACCTGCCGATATGATAGGTTTCTTTACCTGAAGTTTCATCTGTAAACCAGATGCTGTAATAAGATTCTCCCTGTGGTCCAAAGCTTTTATAAACATTTAACTTATTCTCAACGCCTTCAAACTTCAGCACTACATAACCTTCTTTAACTGCTTTTCGCTGTTCACCCCGTGTGCCCATAATTACTATAGTATCCGGTACTTCAAACTTAAAAAGTTTTGATTTAAATATATAATTTGTATCCGGATCAAAATACTTCAGGTTTTCAAATGTTACATCCGGATCCCGATTAAAAGGTGAATGAGGGTCATTATTCATATTAAAATCTTTTTCTGTTCTTTCCATTAATAATGAGCCGATATAGTCATCGTCCGTAATCAATCCTCTCTCTTCCCGATCAGAACAAGATGTTAGCCCAAGTAGTATTATTACAGATAAAATTATTGCATAATTCATTTTGTACATTAGCGGGAATTCTCCTCTTTCATTTTACGTTTTATTTCGCTCAGCTTATTTAAAGCTTCAATGGGTGTTAGACTGTTTATTTCAATATCATCAATTTCACTTCTTAGTTTATCATCCCTGAATTCAAATAAGCCGATCTGGTTATCGTTTTCCTGTTTAAGCTTTTTCAATCTTTCTTTTTTAATTTCATAAGGCGTCAGTTCTTTGCTTTCAAGGTTATCCAGTACTTCTTTAGCACGGTTCGTTACAAATAACGGCAGACCTGCCATTTGTGCAACCTGTATTCCGTATGAATGGTCAGCCCTGCCTGAATTTACTTTATGCAGAAAGATAACTTTATCATCATACTCCCTTACTTCCACCTTAAAGTTTTTAATCTTAGGAAATAATTCTGCCATTTCATTTAATTCATGGTAATGTGTTGCAAATAAAGTTTTAGCAGAAACTTCCTGATTTTCGTGCAGGTATTCTGTAATAGCCCATGCAATTGATATACCGTCAAAAGTACTTGTACCTCTTCCAATCTCGTCGAGCAATACAAGACTTTTAGAAGTGGCATTATTTAAAATGTTTGCCGCTTCCTGCATTTCCACAAGAAATGTACTTTCGCCGGTTGTTATATTATCGCTGGCTCCAACACGTGTAAAAATTCTGTCGACCAGACCTATTTTTGCTTTTTTTGCCGGAACGAATGAACCAATCTGTGCAAGCAGAATTATCAAACCGATTTGCCGCAGGTAAACAGACTTTCCTGCCATGTTTGGTCCTGTTAAAATAATAATCTGCTGATTATTGTTATTAAGTGAACAGTCATTAGGTGTAAATTTTTCTCCGGGTTGAAGTATTCTTTCAACCACGGGATGACGGCTTTCGATTATTTCTATTTCATCGTTTAAATTTAGTTCGGGTTTCACATAATTATATTGTGCAGCACATTCAGCAAACGAAATGAAACAATCAAGCATCGCAATTAATTTGGCATTACTTTGAATTGCTTCTGTTTCATTTGCAACTAAAGACCGTATTTCATTAAATAGCTGATATTCCAGATCACCGATTTTCTCTTCCGCATTAAGAATTTTATCTTCATACGTTTTCAATTCGGGCGTAATATACCTTTCAGAATTAACAAGTGTCTGTTTTCTTATATAAGATTCGGGAATTTTATTTTTATGTGCGTTGCTTATATCAATATAATAACCGAATACCTTATTGAAATTTACTTTCAGTGAGTTTATACCTGTTTTCTCCCGCTCACTTTTCTGAAGATTAGCAATCCATTCTTTACCATGTATTGCAATATCGCGAAGTTCATCAAGCTCGGCACTAAATCCGCTTTTAATAATTCCGCCATCTGTAATCTGATTAGGTGGATTATCAATTATTGCTTCCTCAATCTTTTCAACTACAACACTTAATGATTCCAAAGAAGTTCCAATTTGTGTTATTGTTGAAACTTTAAAGTTAGAAAGAATAATTTTAATGAGAGGAATTTTCTTTAATGAAGTTTTAATAGCAATTAATTCGCGGGGAGTTGCACGACCGGTACTTACCCTTGATATCAATCTTTCTAAATCGCCAATCTCTTTTAAATGTTCTCCAAGTTCTTTTCTGTATCTTTTTTCCTGAAGAAGTTCTTCAACACTTTCCAGACGTTTAAGAATGGGTTCAAGATTTCTTAATGGTGCTGATATCCATTTTTTAAGAAGTCTTCCTCCCATTGCTGTTTCGGTTTTATCCAGTATTGAAATTAGCGAGCCTTCCCTTACACCATCCTGCATGTTATATGTTATTTCTAGATTTCTTTTTGTAGAATGATCAAGAATCATGTACTCAGAAGGATTATAAACAGAAAGCCTGTTAAGATGAGAAAGATTTGATTTTTGTGTATCCAAAAGATAATTGAGTACAGCACCCGCTGCCATCAAACCGGCTGATAGATTTTCAATTCCAAAGCCTTTTAAAGTTACCGTTTTAAAATGGTTAAGCAGTAACTCTCTTGCATAATCAAAATTAAAAATCCAGTCCTCCAGCCGCGAAATTCTTATAGAAGAATTAATTCTGCCGATAACAGGTGAAAGAATCTCTCTGTCTTTTCTTTGAATAAGAATTTCTGAGGGAGAGATCAGTTCAATCTGTTCCCCTATCCTGTTTGACGAGACCTCATACGTATGAAAATCTCCGGTGGAAATATCGCAAAATGAAATACCTGCAATATTATCGGATATACAGATCGCCATCAGGTAATTGTTCTTTTTATGATCAAGCAGTTTATCTGATAAGGTTACACCCGGTGTAACAACTTCAATCACTTCCCTCTTTACCAGTCTCTTTGCAAATTTAGGATTTTCCACCTGTTCACAAACAGCAACCCTGTAACCGGCACGGACAAGTTTTGGTAAGTAGGTGTCTATTGCATGAAACGGAAATCCGGCAAGCGGAACATCTTCAGCGGCTCCGTTGGATCGTTTAGTTAAAGTAATTCCCAAAACTTTGGAAGCAGTTTTTGCATCCTCTTCAAAAGTCTCGAAGAAATCCCCGACTCTGAACAATAAAATCGTATCGGGGTTAGCCTGCTTAACTTTATAATATTGCGCCATTAAAGGCGTTTGCTTGGTTTCTGTTTTCATAATGAAAAACAAAAATACCCTCTAAACCGAAGAATTTCAATTTATTTAGCAGATTAAAACTACCTTACTGATTTTTTTCGATACATGACATAAAAACTTGAAAAGAATACTTTTTTTTATATATTTGCGCCCGGATAACCTCTCATTGAGAGGTATTTTTATAGAATTCCACTCACATTAAATTCCGGAATATTTTGACTGAAGAATTTCACAAATGGTACTCGCAAAATCTTGATAAAGAATTTGAAATGCTCGTTTATGGGATTTCGGGTTTTCCGGTTATTCTGTTTCCCACATCAGGGGGAAGGTACTTTGAAGCAAAAGATAGAGGTCTTGTAGAATCTGCAAAACATTTAATTAAATCCGGGCGGATAAAAATTTATTGTCCTGACAGCATTAATAATTTCAGCTGGTATAATAACACAATCCTTCCCACTGAAAGAGTAGTGAATCATATTGAATATGAGAACCTGATTCTGAAAGATGTATTTGAATTTGCGGTTCACGAAACCGGATTTAATAAAGTAGCAGTTGCCGGATGTAGTTTTGGTGGTTATCATGCGGCTAATCTGGCATTCCGCCATCCGGATAGAATCAGTTACCTGTTTACAATGGGTGGTGCTTTTGATATTAAGCGGTTTATTTCCGGCTATTATGATGACAATTGTTACTTTAATAATCCTCCCGATTATATGCCTAATTTGAATGATGAGTGGTATTTGAAAAACTTAAATGAAATGGGTATTATCCTTGGGACAGGAGAATATGATTTTTGTCTGGGCGAAAATAAAATAATTTCGGACATTCTTAACAATAAGTGGATTCCGCATTGGTTAGATGTTAGATCAGGAACCGGGCATGACTGGTTTTGGTGGAAAGAAATGTTTCCGCAATATTTGAACAAGATTAATAACTAATAAAATTTTATAATATTAATTCAGAGAAAGTAGTTAAATGAAAAAAATAGGAATATTGTTCGGACAGGAAGATACTTTCCCGCAGGCATTTGTTGAAAGAGTTAACTCAAAAAAGGAACCTGGAATCATTGCCGAACTTGCTCATATTAATAAAGTTGTACAAGGTGAACCAATTGGCTATGATGTTCTTATCGACCGCATTTCCCAGGATGTTCCGTTTTACAGAGCAATGTTAAAAAATTCTGCCATTAGCGGGACTGCAGTAATTAATAATCCCTTCTGGTGGAGTGCAGACGATAAATTCTTTAATAATGCACTTGCAACAAAAATTGGAGTAGCTGTTCCCAAAACAGTTATACTTCCTTCCAACCAGCATCCGGATGATACTAATGAAAGATCATTCCGTAATCTGGCTTATCCATTGGATTGGGAAGGAATTTTTAACTATATCGGATTCCCTGCATATTTCAAACCATTTGCCGGTGGCGGATGGAAAAATGTTTATAAACTGAATGACGCAGATGAATTTTTTAAAGCATATAATGAAACCGGTCAGCTTGTTATGATGTTACAGGAAGAAATAATATTTACAGAGTATTTCAGATGCTATTGTTTAGACAGGCAGGATGTTCATATAATGCAGTACGATCCTAAGCAGCCTCATCATCTCCGGTATGTTAGAAATCCAAAGAAACTTGAGAAGCAGATTCTGGATAAAGTTCACGATGGAGTGATTGCATTAAATAAAGCACTTGGTTATGATTTTAATACAGTTGAATTTGCAGTAAGAGCTGGTATTCCATATGCAATTGATTTCTGCAATCCTGCACCCGATGCAGATGTAAATTCCGTTGGAAAAGAAAATTTTGAATGGATTGTTGAAGCAGCGGCAAATATGGCTATAAGACGTGCCAGGGAGCATAAACCGGGTAAGAACAATCTTACATGGGGTGAATTTGTTAATTCATTTGTAAACAATAAACCATTGAAGTAATAACTTCCGGAATTCATATGGCTGATAAAGATTTATATACATTAGGAGTGGAGGAAGAATTTCAGATCGTTGATCCGGTTTCAAGAGAACTGCGCTCTCATATTCAGCAGATTCTTGAAGATGGAAAAATAATTCTTGCTGAAAATGTTAAAGCTGAAATGCATCAGTCTGTTGTTGAAATGGGTACAGACATCTGCCGTGATGTTAAGGATGCACGTCAGCAGGTTATACGATTGAGATCAGAACTTGCAAAGCTTGCTGCAAAAAATGGACTGCGAATAGCAGCTTCAGGTACTCACCCGTTTTCTCATTGGCAGGATCAGGAAATAACCGCGCATCCCAGATACAAAGAAATTGTGGATGATATGCAGCAGGTTGCACGTGCTAATTTAATTTTCGGATTACATGTTCATGTAGGAGTTGAAGATCGTGAAACCGCTATTCATATAATGAATGCCGCAAGATATTTTCTGCCGCATATTTTTGCACTCTCTACAAATTCACCATTCTGGCTTGGACGAAATACAGGATTTAAATCATACAGAAGCAAAGTGTTTGACAGATTTCCAAGAACAGGCATTCCGGATTATTTCGGCAGTCTTTCTGAATATGATAATTACATAGCTTTGCTTGTCAGAACAAAGTGCATCGATAATGCTAAAAAAATCTGGTGGGATATAAGAGTTCATCCAGTTTTTAAAACCCTTGAATTCAGAATTTGCGATGTACCGATGCGCGTTGATGAAACCATTGCAATCACGGCAATTATCCAGGCTGTAGTTGCAAAATTGCACAAACTAATAAAACAAAATCTTGGTTTCAGGTTATACAGAAGAGCTTTAATTGCCGAGAATAAATGGCGTGCTGCAAGATATGGAATTCACGGTAAACTGATCGATTTCGGAAAGAAGGAAGAAGTGCCATTTAAACAGCTTGCAAATGAACTATTAGAATTTATTGATGACGTTGTTGATGAATTAAATTCCAGGGAAGAACTTGATTATGTAAGAAAAATGCTGGAAATTGGAACCGGTGCCGACAGGCAGCTTGAAGTATGGAACCAATCGCAGGACACAAAAAAAGTTGTTGATTATATTATAAACGAAACTCATTACGGATTGGACGTAAAATTATAAATGCAGAATCATAAAATTAAAATAACTACCCTTGATCTTTATAATAATGAACAAAATGAGGGGATGCGATGCATACGTGAAATAGTAACCGATGTAATCAATGCAAATAATGAAATTGATATTTCATATGATGTTTTTGAATCGCGTTTTAGAGGTGATTTCCCAGACCTGAGCTACGATATATTTATTTCTTCCGGTGGACCCGGAAGCCCATTTGAGGATGAAGCCAAACAATGGGATAAAGATTATTTCAATCTGCTGGATAAAATCTGGACAAACAACCAGAATAATAATTATCAAAAAAAGTATATGTTTTTCATCTGTCATTCATTCCAGATGATGGCAAGATATTTCAAATTTGGTGAAGTGAATAAAAGATTTATTAATTCTTTCGGTGTTATGCCCTTTAATAAAACAGCCGATGGAAAGTCAGATTTAATTTTGAATGATCTTTGCGATCCATTTTATGCAGCAGATATAAGGCATTGGCAGGTGGTTAACGCTGATCATAATAAAATATCTGAACTGGGAGCTAAGATCCTTGCATGGGAAACTCCTGAAAGTGAAAACAAAGAAAACCCTTCGATAAGCGCAATAAGAATTTCAAATGAAATAGCAGGCACACAATTTCATCCTGAGGCTGATCCGCAAAGCATGTTATATCATTTCAAGCAGCATGAAAGAAAAGACTTTATAATTAAGCGGTATAACGAGCAGAAGTATAACGAAATGATTGAGTGGCTGGAACATCCTGATAAAATTAGTTTAACAAGAAAAACAGTGCTTCCTAATTTCTTAAATAAAGCAGTGGAAGAATTATCTAAAGTAGCTGTTTAATTGAAATGTAAAATATGATTCCTGAACTCCGCACAACATTCAATGAAAATTTCTCTGAAGAAATTTATAATAACTTTCTTAACGAACTTGATAATACATTAAAATATCCTACTGATTTCAGGGTTTGTGAAACTCCGTTATTCATGGATGATACTTTTACAAAAAGTCTCTACGAAGCATGCAATGATATAGTTGAACAGGTAAATGAAGAATCTTTTTTAGAAAAATCCAATGAGGCAATACCATCTCATCTTTTTGTACCCAACGAAACTAAAATCCCTCATTTTCTGCAGATCGATTTTGCAGTTGCCGTTGAAGACGGTAAACTTCTTCCGAAACTGATTGAACTTCAGGCATTCCCATCTCTATACGGATATCAAAGTTACTTCGATAAAATATTAAGAAAGTATTTTCAAATTCCTGAAAATTTTTCAGCATACTTTTCAGGCTATGATGAAGAAAAATATAAACAACTTTTAAAGCAGATAATTATTGATGATGCTGATCCTGAGAATGTGGTGCTGCTTGAAATTCATCCCGAACAGCAGAAAACTAGAATTGATTTTGCTGCGACAGAAAACCTGATTGGTATAAAAACAGTTTGTTTAACCAAAGTTTTCAAAAAAGGCACAAAACTTTTTTATAGTGAAAATGGTAAAGACATACCAATTGAGAGAATTTATAACAGGGTAATATTTGATGAACTCGACAGAAAAGGACTAAAATTCAATTTTGATTTCAGGGACGATATTGATGTCTATTGGATTTCACATCCCAACTGGTTTTTTAAGATTTCAAAATTTTCTCTTCCACAGTTAACAGGTAGATTTGTTCCTGAATGTTACTTCCTTTCTGAAATTAAGGATTATCCTGATGATCTTCAGAATTTTGTTCTTAAACCATTATTTTCATTTGCCGGAATAGGTGTTGAAGTTGAAGTGACAAAAGATAAACTTAATTCTATAGGTAATAAAGTTAATTATATTATTCAAAGAAAAATTAATTATGCACCGCTCATCCAAACGCCTGATGGTTTTTCAAAAGCTGAAATACGAATGATGTACTTATGGAAAGATAAACTGGTTCTGGTTAATAATCTGATCCGGACAAGCAAAGGGAAAATGATGGGAGTGGATTTCAATAAAAACAAAACCTGGGTTGGATCGAGTATAGCTTATCATCGGGTATGATTATTTTTTATATTTAACCGGAGTTTTTAAAATATTCCCAATCAAAGGTTTAAGTTTGTTATGATCACCTACTATTTTCACGTCTCAAAAGAATCAAGAATCAAGTATGAATTTGAAGAATCACTGTTTTCTGTTACAGGAGATTTAATTATCAAAGATGCTAAAACAGCCAGGATACTTACAGAAAGAATAAATAAAAAACGCAGGGATGAAGGTAAAAATGATCAGCTCATAACAGTGGGTCAGTTAAATGCTCTTGGTTTAATGCACGAAATTTTTCATCTGCTTATAAGAAGGTATGAAGAAACTGAGAACCCCGGCGTGTTTGGCAGAAATCTTGAATTCCTCGATGGTTCATTAACAAGTGATGAAGTAGATAAAATTCTCTTAACATTTGTTGAAGAATTTCCTCCATTGCCTGTTTATAAAGATCATGTCACTCCTCATGAATATCTTAAAGGAAGTACAGAAAATAAAACGAATCGTGAAATCATTCTTGAGGAACTTATACTTCTTAATCTTGAAAATCTAAATCTATCTACAAACCAGTTAAAAGAACTTTACTCGGATGAGAAATTAGTAAAAAATACAAAGTATAACCATCTGATTGAAACAACCGAAAAGTTTTTTGAAAATGAAATACCTGTTGGTGAAGGTGGATTGAATCTTTTTTCATTTTTACGAAAACCAATCACTTCGAGTCCATATAATATTCATGAACAACTGGAATTTATAAGAACTAATTGGGGAATCGTTTTAGATGAGCAGATTCTTGATAAATTATTAAGAGGCAAAGATCTCATCCAGGAAGATTTTAAACTTTACGTCCAACACGGTGGTGGTGAAAAAGGTACACCTCCGGTTCCAACCTATGAATTTGACCGCGAATACTTTGAAAGTTTAAAACAGAAATTTGAAGAAGGGAAAAAGTTAACTGAAGCCGAGTACCAGTACTATCAATTGGAATTCGAAAAATTCACAGAAGATATTGACTGGATGCCCCGTGTTGTTATGATAGCTAAGAATGCCCCGGTCTGGCTTTATCAACTTTCAAAAAAATACGGCAGGGATATAAAGCATTTAGATCAGATTCCTGAGGATGAACTGGACCAGCTTGCTAAATGGAATTTCACATCACTTTGGCTGATTGGCATTTGGGAAAGAAGCAGCGCATCCAAAAAAATAAAACAGATGATGGGAAATCCCGAAGCTGCATCTTCTGCATACTCTCTCTTTGATTATGTAATTGCAAAAGATCTTGGAGGGGAAGATTCATTTAATATTCTGAAAGACCGAGCATGGAAACGTGGAATAAGACTCGCAAGTGATATGGTTCCTAATCATACAGGGATTTATTCAAAATGGGTTGTTGAAAAACCGGATTACTTTTTACAATCGACATCACCTCCATATCCGGGTTATAAATTTACAGGTCCGAATCTTTCAGATGATGAAAGAGTTGAAGTAAGAATTGAAGATCAGTATTACTCAAGAACTGATGCGGCAGTTGTGTTTGAGAGGTCCGATCGTTACACAGGTGATAAAAAATATATTTATCATGGTAACGACGGAACAAATATGCCATGGAATGATACGGCACAATTAAATTTACTGCTTCCGGAAGTTCGTGAATCACTTATCCAGACAATTATGCATGTAGCAAGAAAAACTCCTATCATCAGGTTTGACGCAGCTATGACACTTGCAAAAAAACATTACCAGAGATTGTGGTTTCCGATCCCTGGTTCCGGCGGAGCCATTCCTTCACGGTCGGATTATGCTATGACGCGATCGCAGTTTGATGATGCTATGCCTGAAGAATTCTGGCGTGGTGTTGTTGACAGGATAAATGCGGAAATGCCCGGAACACTTCTTCTGGCTGAAGCATTTTGGCTGATGGAAGGATATTTTGTACGTACACTTGGTATGCACCGGGTTTATAACAGTGCATTCATGCACATGCTGATGAAAGAAGAAAATGAAAAATATAAACTGCTGATTAAGAACACCCTTAATTTTAATCCGGAAATTTTAAAACGTTACGTTAACTTTATGAGTAATCCCGATGAAGAAACTGCTGTTAACCAGTTTGGCAAAGGTGATAAATATTTTGGTGTTGCCATATTACTTGTAACACTGCCGGGGCTTCCGATGTTTGCACATGGACAAATCCAGGGTTTTTCTGAAAAATATGGAATGGAATATCAGCGTTCATATTACAATGAATTTGAAGATGAAAATTTAATCAACAGACATCAGCATGAAATTTTTCCTTTGATGCAAAAACGGCATCTGTTCAGCCAGGTTGAATTTTTTGAACTGTATGATTTCATTGCTCCAAACGGAGATATAAATGAAAATGTGTTTGTTTATACAAACAGATCAGGAAATGAAACTGCCCTGGTTTTATTTAATAACTCTTATGCAGAAGCATTTGGAAATATAAGACATTCGAGCGATAAAGTTCAGAAGAATAATTCATTATCAAATACAAATATTTCATCTGCTCTCGGACTTAATAATTCACATTCATTTTTCTATTCATACAGAGATCATATAACAAATAAGTACTTTTTAATTTCAGGTGAGTTTGCAGGTAATGATGGTCTTCATTTTCATTTGAACGGGTATCAGACAAAAGTACTTCTTGAATTCAGGGAATTATTTGATTCAGAAGGTAGCTATAAAAGATTATATGATTATCTTAATGGAAGAGGTGTGGATTCTATTGAACAGGCTATGATGGAACTTAATCTCGCACCATTTCATCATGCAATGCTTGACCTGTTCTCTACAAAGCACATTGGACAAGTAAGTAATTATATAACTGAAGAAGAAAAAGAACTAACTGACGATTTTATTTCTGCACTGAACATAGCCATTGAGAAGTTAAATACAGTATATCCATTAAACAGTGATAAATCCATATTATCTGAAAAAATACTGGGTCAGTTTAATATGGTTAAATTTTATAATTCAACAATTGATTCAATTAAGAACTCAAAACGTAAACCAAAATGGTTTGAAAAAGCTGAGGCTGATCTACCGGATTATAAAAACGAACAAAATGAAAGTGATAAAAACTTTTTAATAGTATACATAATTATCCGGATCTTAATTGAAAATAAAATAATAAAAGATGGAACACTTAATACTTACCGTGATCTCATGCTCTGGAAACCTCTTTTTGAAATTTTCAGTTATCTCGGATTATCTTCTGACTCTGGCATATATTATAATTTATTAATTGTATTGTCGGAATGCCCGGATATTCCGGTAAAGAAAAAAACGGTTAAGACAAAACCTGATTTGAGGAAGAAGGGAAATAAATCGGAGAAGCAATCTGAAAACAATGAGTTAGCTGTTTACTTAAATAGCTTATTTGAGAAAGAAATCATATCAAACTTTCTGCTGATAAACGAATATAAAAATGAAAAGTATTTCAATAAAGAACGATTTAATGAACTCATAAAGTGGTTGATTCTTAAGTCATGTTTGAATAGTTTGAAAAGCAAGGATAAGAGATCCAATCAATCCAATATTAGATATTATACAGAATTAAAAACAAAGCTTTTAACTTTGTCTGAAAAAACAGGATTTAATATAACTCAATTCCTGGAGGAATTAACCTAATTATTACAATTATAAATTTAGAAATAATCATCAATTAAAAAGAGAGGCAATAATGTTGATTAGAAATTGGTTACTGTTGATAACCATCGCTTTAATGTTTAGCAGTCCGATAATAGCACAGTATACTTATGAAGAGGCATTTCCCAACCTACCAAATCTTAGTGGTCCCGTAGATTTAAGAAATTCAGGGGATTTTACAAACCGTTTGTTTGTTGTTGAACAGCCGGGAAGGATTAAGGTTTTTGAAAACAGACCGGATGTAAATTCAATTAAAACATTTCTAAATATTGAGGATAGTGTGTTGAGTGGTGGTGAACTTGGTTTACTTGGACTTGCATTTCATCCTGATTATAAAAATAACGGGTACTTTTATGTTAATTATACTGCGTCAAATCCGCGCAGGACTATCATTGCAAGATTCCAGGTATCATCAACCAATGCGGATTCCGCTGCAGCAGATACAAAATTTGAGTTGCTAACGTACAATCAACCATACACAAATCATAATGGCGGATGGATAGGATTCGGACCGGATGGATATCTGTATATTGCGGCTGGCGACGGCGGTTCAGGCGGCGACCCGGATAATTATGCGCAAAATGTAAATTTTTTACTGGGCAAAATTTTAAGGATAGATGTTGATAACCAGGATCCCGGTTTAAATTATGCTATTCCTCCCGATAATCCTTTTGTAGACAGTACTGGTACTGTTAGAAAAGAAATTTTTGCATGGGGAATGCGTAATCCATGGCGCTGTAGTTTTGATCCTGTTACAGGATGGTTATGGGCTGCAGATGTTGGACAAGGTGCGCGTGAAGAAGTTGATATAGTTGAAAACGGCGGCAACTACGGCTGGAGATGTTATGAAGGTAACCTACCTTACAATACAACAGGTTGTCTTCCACCGGAGAATTATATCTTCCCCATTTGGGATTATCCAAGAAGTGAAGGCTATTCAGTTACAGGAGGATATGTTTACAGAGGACCTAATCAACCTGATCTTGTGGGAAAATATATTTATGCAGACTGGGGATCGAGAAGAGTTTGGTCGCTGGATCACGATGGCGTAATTCCAACTTTAAATGTATTACTTTTTACTCTGCCTTCGGGAGCTTCGCCAACTTCATTTGGAATTGATGAAGCAGGTGAACTGTATTTTGTTGGCGGATCACGGATCAGAAAAATTACTCCCACTGCTCCGGTAATTGCACCGTCAGCATTAACTCTTGAAGTTACACAACCTTTGGTTATAGAACTTAACTGGTTCGACAATTCTAATAATGAAGATGGATTTATTATTGAAAGAATGGACGATGGAGGCAGCTACAATCAAATTGCAGCTGTCGGCTCAAATATTACAACTTACGTAGATAATGTTACACAGGCATTAGACTACAAATACAGAGTTAAAGCATATAACGCATCCGATACATCCGGTTACACCAATGAAGTATATGTAAACGCAAGCGTTGTACCGGTTGAGTTAAGTCTTTTTACAGTTGAGATTAGCCGGGATAAACGTTCTGTTAATCTTTTCTGGGAAACTTCCTCAGAATTGAACAACCGTGGGTTTGAAATTGAGAGAAGCCTTCCCCTGCCAATTACAAATGAAGAAGGTGATTATGTCACAATTGGATTTGTAGAAGGAAATGGAACAACTACAAATCAATCTGTTTATACTTTTTCTGATAATTTTGGCACACAATCCTTTTCGGGGACTGCAAAATACAGATTGAAACAAATTGATTTTGACGGAAGTTTTTCATATTCCGCATCCGTTGCAGTTGAATTAGATCTTCTCCAAAAAGATTATGCAATTGAACAGAACTTCCCAAATCCTTTCAATCCAACAACATCAATAAGATTTTATGTTCCGGAAGAAAGCAGTATTAGTGTGCAAGTGATGAATACCCTTGGGGAGGTTATCACTTCACTCGTTAGTGATGTAAAACCGGCAGGTGTGTACACTGAATCATGGAATCCTGACAATGTTGCAACCGGAGTTTATTATGTAAGAATGAAAGCTGAATCCCTTGTATCCGGAAATACATTTTCAGAAACAATTAAAGTTGTTTATTTGAAATAACTTTCTAATAAAGGCTGTCTGTTTAAGGCAGCCTTTGTTATTTACTTCATGATTGATCATCTGATATTATTCCTCTATTTTATAACTGTATTCACAAACATTTATTAATTAAAGTTGCTTTAATGTTATCAAACCTTACTCAATAAGTTACAATGACTATAAGAAGGTGATCCAGGTTCAGTATGCAAAAATCCGGAAACAAGTTATTAGTATATTTTCTTTACATATTACCGTTAATACTAACCATCATAGTTATTGTATTATTGCTAAGAAAAAATGATGAGTTAACCGAATTACAAGCAAGGTATGATAGTGCGGTTAAGAAGTATGAATCTGAGAATGACGAATTGAAAAAGCAACTTAGTGATTTGAATTTATTGACCCGGAATACAAATCAGAGTTTAAATGAAAATCAGACCCTATCCGATTGGGCTATTGAAAAATTTAAAGCTAAAGGATTGTCAGATCCCGTCCGTGATATTATTTCAGACTTGCTTAAGCATCCGGAATTAATTCCATATGAGGGCATTTTAGGTGGAACTATGAGATTTTACGAGAATGAAAGCCGGATACTCAACAATAAATGGGTATATGCTTATTTTGAAGACGGACATTACAGCGGATACATTCTTCTTGAGTATGATGTAACAGATAATGGAAAGATATCCTGGGAAAAAATTGCAGTGATGAAAAATTAGATTATAACTCCACTAACTATTGACCACAAATCGTTCAACTGCATCGGCACAATTCTCACCATCAATTGCTGATGATACAATTCCACCGGCATAACCTGCACCTTCGCCGCATGGGAATAACCCCTGAATTTCTGTATGCATAAAAGTTTTTCTGTCACGTGGTATCCGGATCGGTGAACTTGTGCGGGACTCCACTCCGACTAAAATTGCTTCCTCAGTATAATAACCTTTCATTTTTCTATCAAACACGCCAAGAGCTTCTTTCAGACGTGAGGTTATATAATCCGGTAGTTCCGAGTGAAGCGGAACTGATGTTAATCCGGGTATATAAGAAGATTTTGGAAGCGATGATGAAATTTTTCCGGATACAAAATCTGTTACACGCTGTGCTGGTGCACTTAAAGAATTGTTTGCAAGAACAAATGCTTTCTGTTCCAGCTCCTGTTGAAGTATTAATCCTAAAAACGGGTAATGCTCATCATAATCCTTCCATTCACTTTCATTTATCTCAACGACGAGTCCGGAATTTGCATAAGCAGAATTCCTGTTTGAAAGCGACATTCCGTTTACTACTATTTCACCCGGTGCAGTGGAAGCAGGAACGATTAATCCGCCGGGGCACATGCAAAAAGAATATACTCCTCTTTCTTCCACATTACAGGCAAGTGAATATATTGCAGCAGGCAGATTTGGATGTTTTTCCGTTGAGTGATATTGAATTTTATTTATTAGTGCCTGCGGATGCTCTACCCGGACACCCATTGAGAATGCTTTTGGCTCTATTCGGATTTTCTTTTTATGCAGAAGATAATATATATCTCTTGCGGAATGTCCGGTTGCAAGGATTACAGAATCTCCTGAATATTCTTCAGCATCATTAACTTTTACACCAGTTATTTTATTTTCATTTAGAATTAAATCTGTAACGCGTGAATTAAAATGAATTTCCCCGCCGCTGTTAAGAATAGTTTTTCTAACAGCAGCTACTATTTTGGGCAGCAGGTTTGAACCGATATGAGGGTGAGCATTTATCCTGATATCAGGATCAGCGCCATGATGAACCAGAACATCAAGTATTTTTTTTACATCGCCCCGCTTTGTGGATCTTGTATAAAGCTTTCCATCGCTGTAAGTTCCTGCACCCCCTTCTCCAAAACAATAATTGGAATCAGGATTAACAATATGTTCCTGCTGAATAGCTCTTAAATCCCGTCGTCTTGTCTGAACATCCTTTCCACGCTCAATAATTACTGGTTTTATTCCCAGTTCGATCAAACGTAAGGCTGCAAACATACCACCCGGACCGAACCCGACAATAATTATTTGTTTATCCTGTTTAACCGGATTGTATTGAATTATCCTTTTTGTGTCACCAGGTTTTTCATCAATAAATACATCAGCATAAAACCTGTACACAACGAATTTCCCTCTTGCATCGATTGATCTTTTAATTGGTATTACAGAAGTTATTTTCTCAGGCGGTATGTTAAGAAGCTGTGCAGATTTGCTTAGAAGTATTTCAGGAAGATCTATCTCTTCGGGTCTTATTACGAGCTCTATTTGTTTTTTCATTACGTCCTCTACCTATGAGGAAAAAATTTATAAATAATTACTAAAGAATTAGCTGCTTAAAATTGTTATCATCTATCAAATTTCAAAACAACTGGAAATGAATTGCTCAATAAATTCATCACACCATGCACTCATTTAATTAAACAACAACAGATAATAAAAAATACTACTAAAAAATAGCTTTCGTCGATCCGCCGTCTATCTGAATTGTTGTACCTGTAATATAGCTTGCTTTATTGGATGCAAGAAATACAATCAGTGAAGCAATTTCTTCGGCACCGCCAAGCCTGTTCATTGGTATGTCTTTAGCCATATCGGCTAATATTTCCTCATGTGATTTACCGGATAGTTTTGCACGGTTTACAGCAAGTTCGTAAAGTCTGTTTGTTAAAGTATAACCGGGGGCAACATTATTAACTGTATTGTTTTTATTACCGACTTCTTTACTGAGTGATTTTGCAAATCCCGTTACACCCGCCCTTAATGAATTTGAAAGCATCAGGTTATGTACCGGCTGTTTTACAGCAACAGATGTTATGTTAACGATCCTTCCCCATTCCTGCAAAACCATTTCCGGAAGAACAAGATGACTTAATCTTACAACACTGAGCAATACTTGTGTAAATGCATTAGTCCAGTCTGTTTCAGTAAGATCATTAAAGAATCCGGGTACAGGACCACCGCAGTTATTCACAAGTATATCAACCTTGCCGAATTGTTTTACGACTGCGTC
>JAWOIK010000319.1:0-6601 GCA_046484705.1 Ignavibacteriaceae bacterium
GATATTGTCGATGGCTGGCGTTGCGCGTTGCCGGCATCCTGTCCAGCCCGGACAACGGTGCGCCTATGAATCCCGCGCGGCACAGGTGTCTGTTGTGGCACCCATATAGTTGTCAATAACCCCTGGATCGGCCGGCTGCGCCAACGTGTAGCGGGCCAGCAGACTATCGCGCCAGTAGTCGATGTGCGGCCCCTGACAGAAATTTGACCGATGAAGAATTATCCAAAGCTGAAACTTCAATCAGAAATATGTATAAGGATTTTGTAAATAAAGTTGCATCTGGAAGAAATAAATCATTTGATGAAATTGACAGGATAGGCGAGGGAAGAGTCTGGTCCGGTGCAGATGGTTTGAATAATGGACTTGTTGATGTGCTGGGAGGACTTGCAACAGCAATAAATATTGCAGTTGAAAAAGCCGGGCTAAAAAACAAGCATTATGAAATAGTTGAAATGCCCGAAAGACCTTTAATTAATTTAAGCAGGTTTATGCCGTCACTTATACCGGGTTTTATAAAATTTGAAGAAGACCCGTTTTTCCGGGATATGAAATTCAGGATGATGAATAACGGTTTACCAATGCCGCTGATGCCGGTTGATTATATAAATAATGAAATGATATTTGACAGGTATTAGTTTTTTAATTTTAAAAGCTATGAAGCTCATATAGTCTTTGTTAATTGTTATTAAATTGTAAAAGCATTATGTTTTAAATGCTCTTATGAACATACCCTCCATTTGCCTACCGACGAGCTAGGAGGGGGGGTCCGTATTAGGGAGATCAAGATACGGATGATGGATCAAACTAAAATCTAGAATTTCAAATAACGCTGGCGTTTTAACAAAGCACGCTGTTAGCCGCAAATATATTTTGGAGGAAAAATGAAATTAATTTTGAGTGTATTTTTTGTTTTAATATTTATTATTAGTTGTTCGGATAAAACTACCAATCCCGATAATGATATTGAGCAACCTAAAAATGGATATACCAAGCAAATTGAGAGAATTTATTCAAATGAATTCGAGAAAAATTTAATTACACTTGCAGAATCCTTTTATCCGCCAAGAGATAGCGTATTAAGTGTTACACCAACCGAATATATTCCCTTTATTCCTGATTCTAATTATTGGTTTTATCAATCCATTGATGGTGTGAAAATTCCTTATGCAATCACAAAGGAAGCAATAATTTATTATTCAGAAATCATTGACACATTAAATGCGAGGCAGAATTCACTTATTTATAAAGCTGCATTTATTTATAGGGCAGAGTTAACATATTACAGTTCCTATATTTTTGAAGGACTAGATCCAATCACTGGTCTCCCTTTGCAAAGTGAAAGCTTTAACAATGTTTATGTTGTATGTATGGACTTAAGTTGGGATCACTTTTGTGGGCCAGTATGTGGTCTTTATATAGATCATAAAAGAATAGTTGTTTTTGATATTCAAGGTAATCCAATAAGAATATTTTATGATGGTGAAATTCTTATTGCTGTTTCTTAATCGTAACCTATCATCTTTAATCCGCCACAGCGGACAGGTAAGTAAGAAGTAAAAGGCAAATATGGATTATATACAAGAATTAGTTACTTCATTAAAACCTTTATTAGAAAATTATGGATTTAGAAATGAAGGTCTAAACTGGTTTTATGAAAATGAAAGCATTATTAAAATTTTTAATATTCAGAAATCACAATTTGGCAAACAGTTCTATCTTAATATCGGAATAAAAATAAAAGTATTGGAATCTAAAATCACTTATTCATTCGCTGGTTCTCAAGTTGGAACTCGTTTAGATACATTAGTAAGAAAAGAAATACTTGATTTTGAGAATGACATCAACAATAAAGTTAGAGCTAAAGAAATAATTAAAATGTTAAATAGTAATCCTTATGAGTTTTTTACTCTTACTGGAGAAATAGAGAGTATTAAGAAATTTATTATTGATTCTAAATCATTTAATACAGTGACATTAAATGCTAAAAAATATTTAGGTATTAATTTTTAAAATATTAACCAGTGCTTGCTAATAAACAGTATCAATTTGGCTTAATAAATAAATTAATTTTGACATTTAACCAAATGATAATATGAATAAAATTTTTAAGATACTCTACTTCTTTAATCTTTTTTTGCTCTTAGTGGGTTTGTTTTCACCAATTGTGAAATATTTTACATACGACAATTCACAATACGATATATTATATGAATACTGGCTTATTTCAATGTTAACCTCAATTACAGTGTGTATTCCATTTTTTTTATTGAGTATATACGGAATGATAAAATACAAACAATATATAACAAGTTTTCTGATCGCAACTATTCTTGTATCTATATGGATGGTC
This sequence comes from Ignavibacteriaceae bacterium, assembly GCA_046484705.1. GTDB lineage: Bacteria > Bacteroidota > Ignavibacteria > Ignavibacteriales > Ignavibacteriaceae > JAGXRK01. The sequence continues at coordinate 2,351 of JAWOIK010000319.1, forward strand.
ACTGGTATATATCAACTTATATATGCATACAATAAGGAAATCTTTTAAATAACGCTGGCGTTTCTGTATTAAATGGTACTTTTCTGTATTCAATTCATTTAAATATTTCTAGTTTCAATGCCCGTTCTTCAAGGTAATCTGTATCCTCAGAATGCTGTACCAATTCGTTTGGTTTTATTCCCATTTCATAAGCAATTGCTGCTATTCTGCCCTGTCCGTTAAACAGTACATCCGGTACTGCTGAAACAATTTCATCATTATAAGCTTCAACGGGTGAAATTATTTCCCAACCTTTACCTTTAATGTGCTGGATTAGTTTATCAATAAATAATGCAGCTAAATCATTTTCGTGAAGAAGGAGTACATGTGCGGGGGATCGTCCCAGTGTTCTCTTTGCTATATTTTCATAGAAGATAATACTTTGCCAGATATGTTCTATATAAAAGTTTTCAAGCTTATTAAAATCCACCTGCCTGTTTTCTTTTAATGCTTTCTGCAGCATTGAGTTTATGTACCAGTCATAATTATCAACCGTTACATATCCGTTTATATAATTCATTTCCTGTAATGCATTACGAAACGCATCCCGGTCTTCAATAGTTTTCCCTTCATCCAAATAAGGATACCTGAACCATTTAATAAAGTTGCTGAAATCTTTCAGTATTGAATCCGCCGCGGCAATATCTTTAATATAATTATCAACACCAATCTGATTTATTCTGCTGTGGGTATGCGTATGATTGGCGATAAGATGACCGGCATCGGCATAAAGTTTTATTCTTTCTGTGCCGGCTGAATCAAAATGATTTGTAATACAGAAGAATGCAGCAGTAACATTATTTTCTTCCAGCTTTTCTATCAGTAATCCGGTTCTTTCCTTCCCGGTAAAATATTCACCATCCCGCATCGGTGCATCATCGAAAGTGACAGCTATTTGCTGCGGCACAGCAATTTTAAATGAGATTAATAAAAGTACAGGCAGAATCCGTAATTGTTTTATCATAAGTATAAACTAAAAATTTGAAAACAAGGTTAGTTAATTAAAAAGAATTTTGTAATCCTTTTCTTTACCTTTTTGCCACCAGTCTTCAGGAACTACTTTCCAGTTATTAAATAACGGTGGTGTTACCTTACTCTGTTTTTCTATCCATTTCATCATATAGAATCGAAGATCTTTGTCTGTGGAATCCAGCACCCGGTTTGATAATTCTTCCCGTGGTATGCCTGCTCCTCTTGTTAAATGACCGCCTCCGCCGTTACCGCGGTATGAGTTTATTGCAACTTTGTAAGTTCTATCCATATCAAAATTATTCCCATCAGATAAACCGGTTATCGTAACTCTTTCACCTTCAGGTTTGGAAACATCAACAACATAATTTATACCTGCTGCGGATTCAAAATTATAAAATCTTTCTTCAAGCTCTGGTGATTTTGATCTTTCGGAGTAAACAATATTTCCCGCATCATCCTTTTTAAATTTTAACAAGTTATCATTTTCATCTTTCATGTGATTAAACCAGTTTGAATAAGAGTACTCAAGATATTTTTTTATTTCCTCACCGCTAAGCGTCATAGTGTAAAGAAGATTTTCATACCTGTATAGATTAAACATATCTCTTACAAAAACATCTCCGGCTTTTATCTGGGTATTCATTGCAAGCGGTGCAGTAAATGAAATATCGGCACCGGTTAATTGAAGCTGAATTTCATGCACAACATCTGTAAACTCTGCAGGTCCAAGAACAGCATCACGTGAAGAGATGGTTTTATCAAACTCACCGATCTTCCTGTTCACATATTGTTTAGCTTCTTCCAGGGCAGGGGAGAATCTGTTCATAAAATCTTCATCAACTGCGTATTCTTTTATATTAACAATTTCACCTTCTATAGCATCTATACTCCATAGCTCACATATCTTATCAAAAGTCATTGTGAGGTTTGCAACTGCGACTGTTTGAGCACCTGCAAGAGCACCAAGAATAAGTACATCTTTTCCGTCAGAATTCTTTACAGTAAAATTCCATCCGGCGTGATCATGCCCTACAAATATTATATCAAATCCGGGAACCTGTTCAGCTACAAGTCTTGATGCATTTTCATTTTTATAGGATTCGGCATTTTGTCCTCCATAAGTAAAATCCACACCTGCGTGAAACACGCCAACAATCATATCAGGCTGTTCTCTTAATTTGATTTCCTTAACCCATTTCTTTGCCGATTCGATCATATCATGAAACTCCATTCCTTCCCAGATTTTTTCCGGAAGCCAATTTGGAATATTTGGTGTGATCAATCCAAGAACCGCAACTCTTACTCCTGCTTTTTCAATCATAGTATAAGGTTTAAAATACGGTTTACCATCTGAAGTACTTACAGCATTAGCAGCAAGCCAGGGGAAGTTCAGCTCATCTTTAAATTTATCATACACATCATGTCCGGTTTCAATATCGTGATTACCTACAGTTGCCGCATCATACTGCATGTAATTCATCACATCGGCATAAAGATGTGTTGTACCGGACTTTTCAAAGTTGTAGTAGTACACAATGGGATCGCCCTGCAGGATATCGCCATTGTCAAGAAAAATTATATGCTGATCATCTTTAGCTCTTTCCTGCCTGAGATAAGTCATTACCTGGGCAAGCGAAGAATTAGATGGTCTGTCATTACGAAGATCATAAGAAAAAATTGAACCGTGCACATCGGATGTTTCAATAAATTTTAAATTTATTGTTTGTGCCGTTAGCGAAATAGTAAAAAGGATAAGCAGGTTCGCTATAAGTTTAACTTGTTTAAGCATTTGTAAGTCCTGAAGAATTTTGTTTGCAAGATAGTAAAAAGTATGAATATCAGGATGAAGTTATTTTCCGGAAATAGGGAGGTTGAATGAGGTATAGAGTATTATATTAAAAGGAATAGGGTATAAAGGTGTAAGGGAAAAACATGAAATTATTTCACGTTCCGCCCTATACCTTTATACCTTAAATCCTAGTCAGCCTACCTTACTTCGTAGGCAGGAACATCCGGTTTTACGAATGGTTTATTATTCAATAGTCTCACTACTTCTTTAATAGCGCTTTCAAGCTGCGGATCAACACCCTTAGCTAATTGCGATGGATCATCAATAACTTCTATATCCGGATCAACACCATGACCTTCTTTAAACCATTTACCATCCGGGTCATACATTCTAAAGGTCGGAATAGTAACCGATCCGCCATCGATCAGTTGAGGAGCACCGGTAATTCCAATTAAACCACCCCATGTTCTTGTTCCAACAAGCGGACCTAAACCGGCTTTACGGAAATAATCCGGGAATGCATCACCGCCCGAACCGCTCCATCCGTTTATCATCATAACTTTCGGACCGAAGTTTGCAACCGGGGGCCACTGCCATGTCTCACCATCTCTTACAGCCCAGAAAGCCAATGGATTCCGGTTAAGCAGTTCAATAAAACGATCAGGAATTTGCCCGCCGTTATTAAACCGTTCATCTATAATCAAACCTTCTTTGTTAAACTGAGCAGCAAACTGCCTTACCAATTCAGTCTGACCGTCTACTCCTGTACTAGGCACATAAATGTATCCGATCTTTCCATCGGTTGCATCTTCAACCCGTTTACGGTTTGATTCAATCCACTCAAGATTTCTTAAGCGTGTTTCATCTTTAAGAGTTTCAACAACAACTTTTCTTGCACCGGTTAATGATGGCTTGTCATTTACTGTTAACTCAACTGCAGTGCCGGATAAACCTTCAAATGCAGCGGAAGGATCTTTCTTTACATCAATTGGAATTCCGTTTACTGCAAGTATATAATCGCCTGCTTTAACATTCACACCGGACCTGTTCAGAGGTGATCTTACTTCACTATCCCATGGCGCTCCCTGAACAATTTTTGCAATTCTGTAAGCTCCATCGTTAAGCTCCCAATTAATTCCGAGATAACCCACAGCCCTGCTTTTACTTTGCTCGAGATCTCCGCCCCCCCTATAAGTGTGCGAAGCATTCAACTCACCGATAAGTTCGCCAATTGTATAATTAACATCCCACCTGGTAACAGCGTTATCGATTAATTTTCCGGGACGAGACTGAAACCAGCGCCGCTGGCATTTCCCCTGATGGATGCAATTACCGGCTTTTTAATATCGCGTATCTTGAGAATTACCTTGTTCAATGCACCTATGTTTTCAGCGGCCAGATCGGATAGATTAGCGTCCTTGTTTTTTGCATCGACGTCTCCTCCGGCGCAG
>JAWOIK010000073.1:0-10257 GCA_046484705.1 Ignavibacteriaceae bacterium
AAAGACAGGATTGAAAAAATATTTGATCGTTTCTACCAGATTGATGACACCCATACAAGAGAGCAGGAAGGAACGGGAATCGGGTTAGCTCTTTAGTAAGAGCTAACCCGATTCCCGTTCCTTCCTGCTCTCTTGTATGGGTGTCATCAATCTGGTAGAAACGATCAAATATTTTTTCAATCCTGTCTTTGGGAATTCCGATTCCTGTATCGGAAATTTTAATCTCAACAAAACCACGATCGTCATTCTGCACTGACTTTGTCGGGATCGGAATCACTACATCCACAGAACCACCGTCAGGAGTGAACTTAAATGCATTTAAAAGAACATTATTAATAATTTTATACATTTTATCTCTATCCAGGTAAACAAGTATTTGTTCTTCATCGTAAACAAACTTTAAAGTTATATTCTTTCTTTCTGCAAAAGTTGTAAATGAAAGAACTATTTCTTTTAAGAAAGTGATAATATCCGTTTCACTTGCTCTTATATTCATTTCACCCGCTTCCAGTTTTGATAAATCCAAAAGCTGATTGACTAACCTGATGAGTTTTTGCGAGTTTCTGTAAATGAAATTTGCGCCGTCTCTTGTATCCGGTTCATTTGTCTTTTCAATTATCTGTTTTGCGGGTCCCTGAATTAATGTAAGTGGTGTGCGGAACTCGTGAGAAATGTTTGTAAAGAACCTGGTTTTAACTTTATCTACTTCATGTAATTTTTGGGATTCAAACCTACTCATTTCAAAATCATTCTTTATCTTAATCCTTTTCAACTGTGCTTTCCAGATGAAATAAATAGTACCGCTAATAATAAGTATGTAAATTATATAAGCCCAAGTTGTCTGCCACCAGGGTGGTAGGATAATGATTTTTATTGATGTACCAGCTTCATTCCATACGCCGTCGCTATTAGCGGCCCTAACTCTAAAATTATAATCTCCAGGGTCAAGATTTGTGTATGTTGCAATTCGCTCCACGCTTGGTTTAGTCCACTCCCTATCAAAATTTTCTAGAATATATTTGTATCTGTTAGCTGCCGGTTCACTAAAGTGCAATCCGACAAAATCAAAACGGAGATCATTCTGATCATAAGGAAGGGTTATTTCCTTAAGCTCAGAAATAGAATTATTGAAGTTTAGCTTTTCACCAGGTCTATTGAACAGAGATACTTCGTTTAAAACAACTTTAGGAGGAATTGGATCATCTTTTATGCTGTCCGGATGAAAATATATGAGCCCTGCCCCCGTGCTAAAGTACATGTTTCCATTCTTATCTTTACAACCGCCCCAATAAAACCTATTATCAGGAAGTCCATCTGCTTTCAAATAATTTCTGCATGTTTTTTTCTCTATTGAGAATTTTGAAAGCCCTGCGTCTGTACCAATCCAGAGATTATTATTATCGTCCTCTAAAATTCTCTGGACTGCATTATGTGCTAAGCCATCCTTTTTACTATAACTGAATATTATTTTGTTCTTCGTTCTATCAAAAAGATTTAATCCAGTGAAATAATCGGCAATCCAAAAGTTCTTATTTTTATCCTCATAAACATCCAAAATAGTTTTTAAACAAGAATAAGTAAACTTTTCTGTTATTCTATCAAATTTGTCCAATCCATTCAAATTTGTTCCAATCCAAAGTGTGCTAAAACTATCTTCAAAAATTACATTTACCCGGTTTTCACCTAAACTTGAAGGATCATAAGGATCGTGCAAATAATGAGTTAATTCATTTTTATTTATGTCATATTTGTAAAGACCATCATCCTCTGTTCCTAACCAAAGAATACCAAAATGGTCTTGAAACATTGTTATGATTTTTGCATTAATAAGGTTTACTGAATCTTTAGGATTATTAAAGTAATAACGGTAATATCCATTCACAGGGTTAAATTTAATTAATCCTTTCTTTACTGTGCCAATCCAAATATTTCCTGATTTATCAAGAATATGGCTGTAGCCATTTTTAGTAATATTTTTTTCATTTACAAGGTATTGTTTATATAGCCCTGTTTTTACATCATACTTGTTTAAAGCATCGTTGGTAATGAACCAGATAAATCCTGTTGAATCCTGAACTACATTATAAACCAATGTATTGACTTTACTATTAGTTGTCTTTAGATCATTAGTAAATGACCTGAATCTGGATTTCATTCGATCCCATTTCCTAAGTCCCCTTAACCATGTCCCAATCCAAATTATTCCAGAAAGATCTTCATATACTGAGTAAATTCTATTATAATTGCTGTTTTCAGGCATGTTGGGATACAACTTATATTGCCGGAATTCTTCAGTTTCTGGATTCAAACAAAATACTCCTCTATCAACCTTCCAGAATCCGCTCCAAATCAATCCAAACCCATCTTCCATCACAGTCCCTAATGCACATGCGGATCCTCCATTCCAATTCGAAGGCATACCAGGTACTTCAAAATAACACTTGTATTTTTTTGTCTGTGGATCAAGACTTGATAATGAATGGTCCGAAGCCATCCATATTTTCCCATCTCTCGATTTACAGAACGATTGAATTACACCTATTTTTTTGCGGTTAGCATCTTCAGAGTTGAAATTATATTCCGAGAGGATTTTTTCTTTTGTGTTAAATTTCCATAATCCGCTTAAATGTGTTCCAACTAAAAGATCATTTGATTCAGGATCTTCAAATAGGGCATTTACAATTAGTCCATATTTTGATTCTGGATGATAGAACCAAAAGTGTTCAAATGCTTGTTTTTCACGATCAAATTTATTTAATCCATTATTTGTACCCACCCAAAATCTTCCGAATCTATCTTCATAAATACATTTTATCCAATCAGCGTTTATGCTATGTGTATTATTTGTATCACGTTTATATCTTGTAAATGTTTCATTTATCCTGTTAAATTTATTTAAACCGTTCCATGTCCCTACCCATAGAGTTTTATTTTTGTCCTCATAAATCGTTACAATTTCTCTACTGCTTATGCTGCTGCTATCATTCTCCTCAGGTAGAAAAACTTTCATCGAATAACCGTCATATTTTACCAAGCCGTTTTGTGTGCCTAACCATAAATAGCCCAAGTAATCCTGAAGAATACAGGTCACACTATTTTCTGGTAAATCATCTTCACTTGATAAATACTCGAATACCGGTGTGGGAAATTGAGGATTAAGATTTTGCGGAAAAGAAGTAGAAAAGAATAACAAAATGGTAATCAAGTATAAGGAGTAATTTCTTAATGTCTTATAATATATTTTACATTTTCCATTCATATATTTTGTTCTAAAGTATAATCATTTGAACAGAATTATTTAAATACAAAATCCGATCAATGATTTTATATTAATATACTTTGTCATTTTCTGCTTGAATTAAAAACTGTATCTAGCACCTATTTGAATCTGTCGTGCCGAGAATGCAGCGATTCCCTCACCAAAATTAAGAATAGGATTTCCATTGGCATCAAACATTCTACTACCATAGTAACTGTAATTTCGCCAGTTAAAAAGATTAAAAGCTTCTGCCGTGATACTGAAAGTTCCATAATCGGTTACAAAATTTTTCATTAAACGTAAATCAATATTTTTATACCAACTACTAATCATTTTGATGTCTGGTCTTACGCTGTTTCTTTCATCGCTAGGCCAGTCGTCATTAAAATTATTATTGTCATTTAAATCCATACCGACTTTTGCAGAAATAGGTGTGGGGCTGCCAAGATTTATTATACCCGCAACTTGAAATCCAAATGGCAAATCAATAATTCCGTTAATAGTCAAGCGATGACGTTCATCAAACGAACTATTAGCATCTTTAAAACTTGATAAAAATGTATACCCGGATTCTGGCAAATCAACCTCTGATCGGGCTTCAGATAAAGCATATGAAACTTGAAGCATCCATCCATCAGAGAACGGTTTTGTTAATTCAATCAGAAGCGCTTGATAAAAGTTATTTCCAAAGTTTCCCCAAACAAAAATATCACCATATTTCTCAGTAATTGTACGCTGATTTATACTGGGTTTATAATAATTTTCTATATAACGAGAATAATAGTTCGTTCCTTTATTATTAACGTAATCGACATTTAGAACAAGATCATTAGTTAGATAATGACCTATCCCAAATGAGAATTCTCTAGTTACCGGGTTTTTTAATGTTTTATACATTAAAGAAATGTTGGGTTGTGCACTGCCATTACCTTGAAGCACCAATTGTCTTAATGCATCCGGATCAGCTGTTTCAGGATTGTCTATTGTATAAGTTACCCAGAACAAATCACGACGCTCATAATAAGGGTATATATATGCAACCCTGTCATAAAATAAACCTAATCCACCTCTAATTGTTGTTCTATTATCTCCGAATAAATCATATGAAAATCCTACACGTGGGGCAATATCAAACAGATTATTTTTTCTATCACCCTGATTAATGTATTTAGTATCGATGTTGTTCGTGATGGCAGTGTCATTTAGAAGAGGAGAAACAAAATCATTATTCAAGGCATCTATATCACCATCCCACCTGATTCCCAAATTTAAAGTTAATTTTGAAGTTGGCCTCCATTTATCTTGAAAATAAATACTAAAGAACTTTGCATTGCTTACAACGTGAGCATCACTTGTACCATATGGATCATTCTTACCCACAGCAATTTGTGCTCTATACGGTATCGAGCTTGTATCTGTGCTATAAAAAAGTATAGGGCGGTAATATTCAAAATAATTTACATCCACTGTATGGTAAGTAAATTCGGCACCAACTTTAAAATTATGATTTCCACCCCAATCACTTATGTTAAACGAATAATTATCTTTAATCTTAAAAGCTCTTTCGCCTAGATCACGTGGGAAATTGCTATTGCCTCCCAGAATTATACTGGGATACCGGTATTCCGGCTCATATAATAGGGGTTCAGTATTACCACCCCACCGAATGAACTGAAAGATAAATTCATTTAGTGAGTTTGAAGCGACAACCCATCGGTCTTTGAGTAGAACATTATCAACTATCTGCTCACCAATTATTTTGCCTGATTCCGGACGCTGACCTCCCCAGCCGGTTTCCGAGTCAATACGGTGCGTATTCCATATGATGTCATTGATATGGTGCTCTAGCAATTGAGCGGTAAATCGCAATGTCAAGAAATTATCTATTCTAGGAGCTTCTGCTGTCTTATTATACTCAGCAAATTTATCGGGGTCATAACTTGGCTTCCCGGGTGTTGTTTGAATTATATTGGTTAGATCGTACCTTTCATATGTAGCTGCATAAAACAATTTATTCTTCAGAATAGGACCGGATAGCGATACTCCCATTTGTCCAAATTTAAAATCTGGTTTCGTTTTTTCAAATGTACCCAGTGCATTCCAGTCTTTATTTCGATAATTATAAAATGCATTACCCTTGAATTCGTTACTGCCACTTTTTGTAACAGCAGTTACAATAAACGCACCCCCTCGACCATATTCAGCATCATAAGCATTGTTTAAAAATCTAAATTCCTTTATAGCATCTTGAGGAACAACACCAGTTTGAACATTACCCATTATATTGCTGTTAAAACGGTTTTTCCATTCTGCACCATCAACGTAAACGTTTAAAAATCGATATTGAGTATAAGCCCCATATGAGGGCACATAACCAGGATAAGAACAGACACCTGGGGCCAAGGCAGAAAGATCAATAAAATTTCTTGAATTTAGTGGTAATGCTTCTATCTGTTGTTCCCTTATAACAGTGGATACATCTGTACGATCAACTTCAGTCGGATGAGTACTCACAACCTCAACTTCCCCTATATCCAAGGCAATTATAGTTAAAGTAAAATTAAGCTCTTTTGATTGTCCAATTTGAATTTCTACTTCCGGCAGTTCGGATGTAGTATAACTAAGATGTTTGGCAATAACTTTATAAACGCCGGGTGGAATTGCACTAATGATATAACTACCATCTTCTAAGGCTACAGCCCCTAATGTAAATCCTGTATTGATATCTGAAATGGTAATAAAAGTCAGAGGAAGTGGAATCTTTAATGAATCAGTAATTGTCCCCCTTAATGTACCAGTTGATAACTGAGCAACTGATATTGAAAAGGATAAAAGAAAACTGAAGCTTAAATATTTAATGGATAAATACCGCATCTAGCTTTCGAAATCAATTGAAACAAAATACTTACATAAAGTTCCAAAATAATTAGATTACTTGCAACAACATTAAATATTTGTTATTAACAAATGATGCGGACTATGTAGATATACTTAAAGATTCAATAATATGATGACAATTGTTAATGAACCCTAATACTAATAACTATAATTTACTTTCTACAAACTCCAAAACTTCTGCAAGTTTCTTCTGTGCTTTATCTTTTAAAGCTTCACAGGTATTTCTCATTTCAGCATTAAACTTTTCATCTTTAATATCTTTTAGATTTATGAGCACATTGTAAATACCGCCGAGCACACCAGTGAAAGCGCTTTGAGCACCAACGCCAACATCTGTTATTGAATTGGGATTTCCGTGCTTAGCAACAACTTCTGCTATTTCAATAGCTTCATAACTTAACTTAGCTGTATTAAGCGGAACGTGGACTGCCTGCTTTAGTCCATTCTGCATAGCGATTTCTCGAGCTTTCTTTTCCTCGGCTGTATTATTTGGCAATCTTCGTGCTGCCATATAATCATTAAATGCATTTGTATCATCATCAACCGCTTTTACTAAAGTATTTTTTATTTCCTGGCATTTATCTGCTGCATCATTTAGAATTTTATCTGTTTCAGGATCGCTTCCACGTTTGTTTGCAGTCAGGTTGCTTACCATAGATGATAATGCTGCACCAAGCGCTCCTGATAATGCTGCAATTGACCCGCCGCCCGGCGCTGGTGTTTCCCTGGATACTTCATCAACAAAATCGGTCAACTTCATCTCAACAAGTGCTGTATCAATATTCTTTGGCAATCCTAAAACTCTTTCTTCAATTTTAAATTCAGATACATCATTTAATCCAAGTGATTGAATTGCTGTATTAAGAATATCACGAATTGGAATTCCGGTTGAACGATGCTGTTTTCTAAGATAGTGTTTTCCTGTTTCTAATAAAGCGGGATATGGAACCATACCGACTATTTCACTTCCTGTTACTCTTAAACCTCTTTCTGCAGCAAACTTTTCTGTCTCGTCAAACACATGATGCATTGACGTGACTTTATAATTTGTGAGATTAATTGAGATTTGTGCGCGATCATATTTCTCAACCATCCAGCCTATTGCTTTAGTGTATTTGAACCTGCCCGGTTTTTTGACTGATTGCCCTTCCGGTTTTTCACTCTTTATACCGTGCTGTTCAAGAATTTCCACAAGATCATAATCGTGCTGCGCCTTGCAATGATCAATGGTTTCTTTAATCGTCTTCCCCATAAAATCACAATCACCGCAGGGATAATTCCCTTTTTCATATTTTTTAATTTCTTCACTCTTGAAATAAAAATTACCATCACTCTCTTTGCGTGCCGATCTTCCCTTTTCCCTTAATTCGAAAGCAATATCAGTAGCATATTTTGATTCGCGAGTATTCAGATTAACATTATATGCAATAAGAAATTCTCTTACGCCAATTACCGTGGCTCCTGCCTTTGCGTTGAACTTTGTAGGGCCAAAATCAGGTTTCCATTCCGGCTTCTGTAATTTATCTTCTAGAGCTTCGTACTCACCCTGTCTTATTTTTGCAAGATTTTCTCTTTCCGGTTTTGTTGCAGATTTTTCATACAGGTATAATGGAATATTAAGTTCTTCGCCTACTCTTTTTGCTACTTCTTTTGAAAGTTCAATACATTCTTCCGTGGTTATTCCGCTTACAGGAACAAAGGGACAAACATCCGTTGCACCCATTCTTGGATGTGAACCTTTATGCTTGCTCATATCAATCAGCTCAGCAGCTTTTTTTATTGAGTTGAATGCTGCCTCTTTAACACCTCTTGCATTTCCAATGAATGTTACTACGGTACGATTCATATCGTAGCCGGGATCAACATCAAGCAGTTTTACACCGTCTACTTTTTCAATTTCGTCAGTTATTTGTTTTATTATTTCAGGACGCTGTCCTTCTGAAAAGTTTGGTACACACTCTATAAGTTGTTCGTTCATAATTTCCTCTTTACGTAATGCCATTCCTGCAAAAGTTTGTCTTATGGCGGCAGGTATTTGTAATTATTGATAATTTATGTGTTACAAATTTAAAGCAATTAGTATGGAAAACAGAATAAAAAGTTGCATTTCTTGAAGCAACCCGCTTATCCAGATTACAGAATTAATAAAGTTTATTAAGTATTTTTAAAATATATTCCAATAATTGACTAAATTTGCATTGTTCTTTTTCGGGGTGTAGCGCAGCCCGGTAGCGCGCTTCGTTCGGGACGAAGAGGCCGTAGGTTCGAATCCTATCACCCCGACTACATTATTAATATTTATAGAATTTTTTATGGCACAAAATCATTCTTTTGATATAGTTTGCGAAATTGATATGCAGGAAGCAGATAATGCTGTTAATCAGGCACTTAAAGAAATTCATCAGCGTTATGATCTTAAAGATTCCAAAACTGAACTTGAACTGAACAAGAAGGATAAATACATCTCTATTAATACAAAGGATGACTATTCCCGTAAAGCCAGTATTGATATTCTTGAAACAAAATTTATCCGCCGGGGTATTTCTGTTAAAGCTCTTAAGTTTGATGAACCTGAAACAGCATCGGGCGGAAGGATGAAACAAAAAATAAATCTCCAGAGCGGCATATCAAAAGAAAATGCAAAGCTTATTACAAAAATGATTAAAGAATCAAAACTGAAAGTTAATGCACAGATACAGGACGAACAGATCCGTGTCCAGGCACCAAAGATTGATGATCTCCAGTCCGTCATCAGTATGGTAAAAGAAGCTGAGCTTGATTTCCCAACGCAGTTTGTTAATATGAAATAGCTTCAATATTATCCTGCATAAGCCTGTCTTAATTTTTCCTTATTCAGATCTTTGAGCATCATAAATTCTTCTTCATAAACTTTTTCTACATCTCCGTAATATTTATTCTCAACACTATCTTTTTCCGTATCCCGTAAAACTTTTATTGCAGATACAAGGTTGAGTTTTTTAACAATAAGATTTACCGGATCATTCGCATCAATAATTCCTTCAACTATATATGGACCCATCGACATAGTTAGTTCAGCACACTGATAATAAACTTTCGGAAATATCACCGCCTCAAAAGTTCCGTAAAGATCTTCAAGCGAAAGGAACTTCATAATCTCACCCTTTTTAGTTTTTATTCTTTTAGATGTCATATACCATCCGATCATCGTAACATATTTACCTATATGCTTAACCATTTCATTAGCCTTGATTACAGACGCATCATCGAATAAATCCCTATAAAAATGAAGCGGATGGCGTGTAACCATATAATTGAAAGTTTCATATTCCATTCTGCAGATTTCTTCTAAAGAAAAATTCTGTGCAGTTCTTACCTGCTGTTCGAGTGCAAAAGTTTCGTGAATGAAAAGATCATTATATCTTTCATCAAGTATTTTTCTTTTATGTATGTAAATATCAAGCAGTCGCAGAAGTTCAGGGCGGGTTTGACGGAAACACCCCATAGCTCCGCATTTTATAAGTACAGATGTTTCTTCATAACCTATTCCCGTTCTAACAAGAAAGTCTGCAAGAGAAACATATTCACCGTGACTTTTTCTTTCATCAGCAATTTTATGAATTGAGTTGAGAGAAAGATTTTTTATTGCCATTAAACCTATTCTCATTTCACTTTTCTTTCCGGTGTATTCATACTGGCTCTTGTTGATGCACGGAAGAATAACTTTCACTCCCCTTCTTTTAGTTTCCTGAACATAAACTGCGGCAGCGTAAAAACCTCCGCTATTACTCAGCACACCTGCCATAAATTCGGCGGGATAATATGCTTTGAGAAAGGCAACCTGGTATGAAAGCAAAGCAAACGAAGCACTGTGAGCCTTGCAGAAAGAATACCCCGCAAATGATTCTATTTGTCGCCAGAGTTCTTTTGACTGACTTTCATTTAAACCTTTCATTTTGCAGGATTCAAAAAAACGATTGGTAAGTTGCTGCATTGCTTTATGTGACCTCATCTTTCCGCTCATTGCCCGGCGCAGAAGATCAGCTTCTTCTAAAGTCAGTCCGGCAATATGATGTGCAACTTTAATTACATCTTCCTGATAGATCATAACTCCGTAAGTA
>JAWOIK010000097.1:0-5550 GCA_046484705.1 Ignavibacteriaceae bacterium
GGCGCGCCGAGCAGCGCCAGCGACGGCTGGGACGGGTGGCCGAGACCGCCCATCGCCCGCCGCCCCTTAAGTAACCACTTGCGGGTACCATCACTCGAAGGCATATCCTGCACAACTTCCGGCAGGCGCACCTCGGCAACCTCTTTCAGGCGATCTCGCAGCGAAAATGATTCTATTTGTCTCCAGAGTTCTTTTGACTGACTGCTGTTCAACCCTTTCATTTCACAGGATTCGAAAAAGCGATTTGTAATTTGATACATTGCTTTGTGCGATCTCATCTTTCCGCTCATTGCCCGGCGCAGAAGATCAGCTTCTTCTAAAGTCAGTCCGGCAATATGATGTGCAACTTTAATTACATCTTCCTGATAGATCATAACTCCGTAAGTATCGGCAAGAACATCCTCAAGTTCAGGTATAAAGTAAACACGCTTTGAAGGATCCTTATGACGAAGTATAAACTCCTGCATCATTCCGCTTTCAGCAACTCCGGGACGAATTATTGAACTTGCCGCTGTAAGAAGTTCAAAATCATGTACATCAAGTCTTCTGAGAAGAGAACGCATTCCCGGTGATTCAATATAAAAACAGCCTATGGTTTGTCCTGTTCGTATAAGTTCGTTTGTCTTCTTATCATTAAGAAGCATTTTAAAATCAAATATATCAAATTCAACTCCCTTTTTGTTTTTAGGCAGCGGCGGATAAAGAGTTGCTATCTTCGGCTCTGCTCTCCACTCCAATGGAGTCATATATAATCGGTCTTCAGAATTCATTTATATAGTATTCAAAATATAGTGAACATCTGAGCACTATTTACATTTTAAAAAATTTAAAATCAAGAGGTGAAATAAACTATTTAGATTGACTTTATAGCTGAATTGAACTAATTAGATATGAGATTAAAGATTATTTTTTGTGAAGATCGTAAAATGCAAACCGATGATAGTTTAGATTGGATATGTCAATACTGTGGTGTTGACAATTCTGTTTGGATTGATCTTACAATTGAAGGTAAGCAGGACTTCATAGAAGACTGCAGGATATGCTGCCGCCCCAACCGTGTAATAGTAACGGTTGATTACGATGAAAATGTATTCATCGAAGCGCGGCCCAGCGACGAGTAAGTTTCTGCCGAATTATTTACAGAAATTATTATCCTTTAATTGTTTTTAATCCATTATCATTCTGAGGAACGATGAACTTTCATCGTCATCAGAATCGTCCTTCTTTTCCGCTTTCTCTTTAGACCAGGCATATCTTGAGGCATCCACACTAAATCCTGAATGGTTATCATTTGAATCAGAATTGTTTTTATCTTTTTCCTCATCTTCTAAAGAGGATTTAGGACTTTTAACTCTTAGTATAGTAGGAACTTCCAGGTCTTCAGAATTGAATTCAGGATTATCAAAGAAAGAGAACCCGCCTCTGAACTTATTTTCTTTAGGCTCATCTTTTGAAAATGGTTTTACAGTTCTGGATGTATGTGAACTTCTACCGGTATCAAATCCCGTTGCAATAACGGTGTAAGAAATATAGTCATTCATTTCATCCTTTTTCACTACACCGAAGATAACGTTTGCTTCTTCGCCTGCTGCATCAAAGATAACATTATTACCTTCATTTATTTCCTGCATTGTCATACTGCTTGAGCCGGTAACATTAAGCAGAACGCTTTTTGCACCTTTGATGCTAACACCTTCAAGTAGCGGTGATGATATTGCTTTTTGCGCAGCTTCGATGGCGCGATTTTCTCCGCTGGCAATTCCGCAACCCATCAATGCTTCACCGCTTTGATTCATAACAGCACGAACATCTGCAAAGTCGACATTAATCAATCCTTCTATTGTAATAATATCGGCAATTCCGCGAGTTGCTTCATAAAGAACTTCATTTGGTTTATCGAATGCAGCAAATGCATTTATACCTTTATCAAGAATGCTTAACAAGCGTTCATTTGGGATTACAATCAAGCTATCAACATGCTGCCGTAATTCCTGAATACCTTTTTCAGCATTCATCATTCTTGCTTTACCTTCCCACCGGAATGGTTTTGTAACAATACCAACAACAAGTGCTCCAATGCTTTTAGCAATTGAGGCTACCACAGGTGCACCTCCTGTTCCGGTACCGCCGCCCATTCCGGCAGTTACAAAAACCATGTCGCTTCCTGCAAGTACTTCAGCAATAAGTTCACGGTCTTCTTCTGTTGCTTTCCTGCCAACATTAGGATCAGCTCCTGCACCAAGACCTCTTGTAATTGAAGTTCCGCATTGAATTTTATGAGTAGCACTGCTGCTTTTCAATACCTGAGAATCTGTATTGATGGCAACATATTCAACGCCGGTTAATCCTTTTGAGATCATGCTCTCAATGGCATTGCAGCCTCCGCCGCCAACTCCAATAACTTTTAGAACAGCCGACATTGGTTTGTCTCTGTCAATTGTTGCAAATCGCGCCATATTTCCTCCTATGAAGTTTATAATTCGTCAAAAAATTCCTGTACTCTTTTTATTAATTGATTGAACTTACCTGATCCTTTAAGTTTTTTTGATTTTATCAGAACCTGGTACTCACTGGACTTACCGCCCGGAATTCCTTTTATTAATCCTGCCACTGTTGCAAATTCAGGACTTTCAATTTCATTTGATAAACCGGCACCAAGTTCCTGCGGAACTCCAATTCTTGTTGGTAATCCAAAAACTTCTTCCGCTAACTCCGGACATCCTTTAAGTAATGATCCTCCGCCTGATAAAACAATACCTGCCTTTAATTTATTTTTAAAACCTGCCGTACGAAGTTCATTATCAATTATTGAAAACAATTCTCTCATTCTTAAACTTATAATTTGTGTAAGAAGACTAATTGGAATTTTTGTATTTCCTCTAGCACCAACGCCTCTTATAAGAATGTCTTCATCTTTTATTATTGCATTTTCAGAAGCGTAACCGTATTCCTTTTTTAATCTTTCGGCTTCTTCCGTAACTACGCCCAGTGATTCCCTTATATCATTTGTCACCTGGTTTCCTGCGATACCAATTACCTTTGTATGTTTAATTGCCTTTTTATGATATATAGCAATGTCCGTAGTTCCACCGCCAATGTCTATCATTGCAATACCAAGATCTTTTTCGCTATCCTCAAGCACGGATGAACTTGAGGCAATCGGCTGAAGAATATAATCCTGCACCTGGTATCCTGCACGTTCAACTGACTTTCTGATATTCTGAATTGCAGGTATTGATGCCAGAACAACATGATTGCTTGCTTCCAGCCTTGAGCCTGACATCCCTATAGGACTTTCTATTCCACCCTGATGATCAATGGAAAACTCTTCAGGAATTATATGAAGAATCTGCCGGTCGGATGGAATTCTTATTGTTCTTACATCCGATTCAAGTCTGTCCAGATCTTCTTTAGTAATTTCTTTTTCTTCCCTGTTTATGGTAACGTAATTTCTGTGTCTTATACTTGTAATATGTTCTCCTGCAACTCCAACATTAACAACGTTTACAATTATGCCGGCTCTGTTGGATGCAATTTCCATAGCAGCTTTAATAGCTTCGGCTGTTTTTCCAATATTAGCAACTAAACCTTTATGAAGACCTTCTGAAGGTGCAACTCCAAATCCAAGAATATCAAGCTTGCCGGAATCAATCGAACGTTCTGCAATTACAGCACAGACTTTAGTTGTACCAAGATCAAGTCCTGCAAGAATTTCTTTTTTCATTTATTATAAACCTATATTATCTTTTCTCCCGACAAAAACTTCATTACTGAATCTTAAATCGAGATATTCCGTGTTTTCAAAATAATTTTTCTGTTCATTCATCCGTTCCCAGAGTATATTCAGATATATCATTTTCTTTGCTTCATTTCCTCTTCCAAAAATTACGGGGGAACTTATTCCAGAAAATGTGAGAACAACATCACCGCCGTTTCTTAAATTTATTTCTGCAAGTTTTTTTGACAATTCAAGATCAGTGGTTTTTGCAGCATCAATTATTCTGAAAGCCTGGATTATATCCTCATCCTTCATGAAATTCATAGCATTAAATTTCTCTCTGAGCCTGGCATTACTGATCACCGGTAGATCCGAAAATATGGTATTAGGAAATATCGGGATAACCTGGAAATCAGCCGTTATGAAATACGGATCACTGCTTCCGACTACAACCGCATAAATAATTTTTTCTTTAAGATAAACTTCAACATTACCTCTTCCGTCAGATTTAACTTCTGAACGGATAATGTAAGGGTGCTTTTCAAACCTGTTTTTTATTCCATGCAGTGTTAAATCGCTGTACGAAATATTTTCATCGAGTTGGGTAAACTCGAGATAGCTTTTTTGATTAAGCAGACTATTTCCTGTTACTGTAATCATCCTTATTTCTTCTCTTCCTCTCTTATTGTAAGAGAAAATGGTTAAATAAATTAATGACCCGAGCAAAAGAATGAATAAGAAAAAGCTGAGAATTTTATGGTTACCATTAGCCATCTTCAATTCATCAGCATTGAGACAAACTTTTCACCAAACTTATAAATATCACCAGCACCCATTGTAATAATGATATCGCCATCCTGTTTTTTATTAAATAATACTTCTGGTATATCATTTTTATCAGCTACATAAAGAACATCTTTGTGTCCATATTCCATTGCACTGTCAGCAATTAATTTTCCGTTGATTCCTTCAATCGGAACTTCACGAGCCGGATATACATCGGTACAGATAAAAACATCGCTATTTAAGAATGATCTCCCAAATTCTTTGTGAAAGTCTCTTGTTCTTGTGTAAAGATGCGGCTGAAATACCGCAATCAATCTTCTGTTCCAGGATGATCTTATTCCTTTCAGCGTTTCAGACGCTTCTGTCGGGTGATGTGCATAATCATCAATTACCAAGACCTCTCTATCATACTTAATTTCAAATCTGCGCCGGGCACCTTTAAATGCTTGTAATGTTTTTTTGATTATTTCAAATTCTACTCCTAACTCCATTGCGACAGTGACTGCGGCGAGTGAATTTTTTATATTGTGTTCTCCGGGCAAAACCAAATCAATGCTTCCAATTTCTTTTCCAAAATATTTTATTTTGAATGAACTGCCGAACTCTTTATACTTAATATCAATTGCCTGAACATTAGCTTCGTTGTTCAATCCGTATTTTATAATTCTCTTTGTAATTCCGGAAGTGATATTTCTAAGTTCCGGTTCGTCAGTACAGAGAGCTACAAATCCGTAAAAAGGAACTTTATTTGCATACTCTGTGAAAGCTGATTTAATATCATTCAAATCTTTATACGTATCAAGATGTTCGGTTTCTAAAGATGTTAAAACGGCAATAACCGGAGTTAATTTTAAGAATGTTCTGTCAAACTCATCAGCTTCAACAACAATCAATTTGCCATTACCCAACCTTGCATTACTGCCGTTCAAATAGCTTAGCTGTCCACCAACTATCATAGTTGGATCAAGTCCGGCTTCAATTAATGTCAATCCGATCATTGCGGTAGTTGTTGTTTTGCCATGTGTTCCGGCAACTCCAATACCGAA
>JAWOIK010000165.1:0-20870 GCA_046484705.1 Ignavibacteriaceae bacterium
CATAACAAAGAGTTGCAAGTTTCATTATTTGTCCGATTATTATAAAATTAGCATTGACAAATTTATAATGCTCATTTAACTTTTGGTAAGAATTTATAATTAAATATAGCCATAATTTTTCATTTGGTTTTTAATTTTAGATTTAACAGATTTTGACAGGATAATCCAAAATAGTGAGCACAGCGAACAAAAATCCAGGAGAGTTTAAATATGAACTTGTTTGAGCCGGAAATTGAAGAAATTGAATCAGAAAAAACGATAAGTAAAATTTCCGAATTAGCATTCCCGTTTGAAGAACCATTATCTGCAGCCAAGAGAAATAAAAAGAAGGATGACGATGATGAGCCTGATGATGAAGATGATTTTGCAGACGAAGATGATGATTATTATAAAGGCGAGGAAGATGAGGAAGATTTATTCGATAAAGAACCCGATGAAGAGGATGTGATTGATGACGATCTGGATATAGATGATCTTGACGAAGATGACCTTTTTGAAGATGACGATGAAGCCCCGTTTATATAGAGACTAAGAGTAAGATATCGAAAAACGTTTCTTACTCTTTCTCCTTCTCTTAATCTTACTCTGCTCAGTATCCCAGGTAAGAATTTTTTAACAAATAATTTTTTACATAATCCGTAACACCATCTTCCAGGGATGTTACCGGAGAATTGTATCCTGTACCCTTTATTTTTTCCAGGTTAGCTTCTGTGAAGTACTGGTATTTATCAGCAATTGAATCGGGTAAATCGATGTATTCAATAATAACTTCTTTATCCATTGCTTTGAAGAGTGCCTTAACCAGGTCGTTCCAGGTTCTTGCGTTACCTGCACCCACATTGAACAGTCCGTTTTTATCTTTCTTATCAAGAAAATACAAAGTCATATCAACTGCATCTTTGACGTAAACAAAGTCGCGCATTTGTTCGCCATCCCTATATTCGGGTTTACGGGATTTAAATAACCTGACTTTACCTGTATCTCTTACCTGTTCAAAAGCTTTATGAACAACAGAGCGCATATCTCCTTTGTGATATTCATTAGGTCCGTAAACATTAAAATATTTTAAACCGACAATTTTATTAAATGCACCATGTCGTTTTGCCCAAAGATCGAAAAGCTGTTTTGAGTATCCGTACATATTTAATGGACGAAGAGTTTCTAATTTTTTTTCATCATCATCAAAACCATTTGCTCCATCTCCATAAGTTGCGGCAGATGATGCATATATAAAACGGACATCATTTTTCAGGCAGAACCGGGCAAGATTTTCGGTGTACCTATAGTTATTTGTCATCAGATGATCGGCATCTTTTTCAGTTGTGGAAGAGTTTGCCCCAAGGTGAAGTATTGCATCAATTTTAAAAAGAATTTTTTCATTTCTTATATGATCTATAAAATCCTGTTTGTGAACAAACTCTTCGAATTTCAATCCTACAAGATTCTTCCACTTCTCATCTGTGCCAAGTTCATCAACAATAATAATTTTATCCGTGCCAAGTTCATTCAGCCGCCATACAATTGCACTGCCGATAAATCCTGCGCCGCCTGTTACAATGATCATAATTTTTTAATAGTCCTTATAATAGTTGAATTTATAATTTAAAAATAAAGAATCAGTTAGTTGGTTTCTCACCCATTTTTGCTGTTGTAAAGAAATCATTGTAAAACCGTTGAGTGTAATTATCAGCAAGCTCGTTTATTCTTGTCTGGTCCGGTGAAGCGATAATAACCCCGGCATGATATTCTTTTTTCAGTTTCCAGAAAACTTCGGGATCATTATATGGAGATAGATCCGGCCATTCCTGTTTAGATAACGAGGTGATAATGGCAGCAAAATCCGATTTAGGTTTGGGAATGAAATAAGGTTTTTCGCCATTAAGAATTTCTATCTTTGCCCATTCACGCCACAAATTAATTCCTGTTGCTGCCTCAACCAGAACCGAAAGATTAGCCCCGCCAACACGGGAAGAAGTTTCGAGAAAATAAAATTCACCATCTTCAGAAGACTCGATAAATTCCGAGTGTGAAACACCTCTTTTCAGTCCCAGGGCTTTTAACAGCCTTTCATTTAATGCCAACACCCTCTGTGCATTTTCCGAATCCGGATCCAAAGTTAAACTTGTAAATACTCTGCCGCTGTGAGCAACTTCAAAAGGCGGGGTTCCGTATTTACTTGCTACAGCATAATACACTTCGTGTTCGTAAACAATGGAATCAACATGATAAATATTACCGGGTACGAATCTTTCCATTAAAAAGAAAGATTGTTCATCTGCAAGATAGTTTATCCTTTCCCACATTTCCTGTTCATTGTACACCTTCTTCATTCCATAAGCACCTGCAAGCATACGGGCTTTAATCATATGCGGGAACGGAATTTTATTTGCAAACTCTGTTATTTTTTTGTGGTTTAATATGTGTATAAACTCAGGCACGGGAATTCCCATTTCCTTTGCCCGCGTTCTCATTGCCAGCTTATCACGGAAATATCTGGCAGTTGTATCACCCATACCGGGAGTCCGCAGATGTTCTCTTAATGCTGCCGCTTTTTCAACATCAAAATCATCCAGTGCAACTATTCTGTCAATCTCCTCTGTTCGGGCCATATAACTTACACCATAAATCACATCACGCAAATTCCATTCTTTATTTTTGTCGGGGATATAAAACATTTCATCAATACATTCTCTGGGCCAATCAGCATTTTCAAGACTTTTTGAAGTAAGAAGCAAAACACGGCAGCCCTGGTCTTTTGCTTCACGAATAAAATCATGACCTTTTTCGTAGCTGGAAATGCAAAGTATGGTAAGAGGCATAATTATCACCTGATAACATTAAGTAAATAATTCAATTTATAACTGATAATAAATAACAAAATATAAATTACTATGAAAGAGGTGTAAAGTAAATTTCTTAAAAATATTACAGGATAATTTTATTAGTTAATAGTTCAGACCAGCACTTATTCTCCGACACGATCTTCAATTCTTTCCATAACACGGTATACAGGGTAAATATTTTCATATTTATCAAAAAAAGGAGAGCGGCGATAAAAATAATCCAGTCGTTCGGATGGATTATTTCTGAACGACTCATCATCGTTCAGTAGTTTTATAAATTCTTCTTTAAGTTTTGGATCATTTTCAATCATCATTTTTGCATAGGGTTCCATAACATAAGGTTCCGCATACTCCTTTCGCTCGAAGAATGCATTGAAAAATCCCCAATTTACAAATGAATCTGGCGCTTCCGGTTCAAGCAGATTTACAATAATTTTTATCTGACGTTGATTAACAGGTACCCAGATGGTGCCTTTAGGAATAAAGATTTCATCTTCAAACAATTCGCAATCAAATTTAACCAGCTGCCTTCCTTCGTAAGGATAAGGTGCAAAAAAAACATTCTTAAACCTGTAGCGTTCAACTTTTTTTGTTGTATCTATTCTGAACCGGAAATATTTTATGTGATGGTTTCTTATGGTGTCTATAATATAAGTAAATTGCTGCGGTACAAAATAGGCAAACGGCAGTCTAACTTCTTTTTTAACCTCAACATCGTTGTAGAGAGGGATGACAATCTCTGCCGGTTTATCAGTGTATCGCCTTACAGTTGATCCGGTAATATCACTCTGCTCATCTTTCCATTCAAACGCTTTAAAATTAAATGACTTCGACTTTTCAGTGCCGGATAGAATAAGCGGGAATGGTTGTTTCTTATTTATGTATTTTTTAATTATGATTTTTTCTGCTGTAAGATTATAAAGAATTAATTCTGCGTGATTGCTGTTTAAAAAATCAAGAGTGTGAGTCATCATTGATAATGTGGAAAACACACGGTTATCAAATGGTTTAAGTGAATGAGTTTCTACCAGCAGGCAAATCCTGTTTTGCGCAGCACAATAGCCATGGGATAATCTTGGCGGTGCACTCCAGTCTTTTATCCCGCTTTCTATTGATCCGTTTTTAAATTCAATATATGGCGCTGTTAAAAAACCATCTTTCTCAACGTTAGCTGTGAGATAGGGAAGATATTTTTCTTTTATCCAACTGCTTAGATTTTCATCCATGTTCTGTTTGGTTTCAATTCCGTATGTAACATGGTATTGATAATCGGCTCCGTTGGTTGAGTGATTATCAATTACAAAATCCGGTGTCCATTCATAGAATAATTTAAGAAAGGCTTTTATTTCAGGGCTTTCAGCTTTCATATAGTCACGGTTAAGGTTTAAATTCAGAGCGTTTGTACGCCAGCCCATTTGCTTCGGTCCGTGCTGATTCGGACGATTGAAAGCACTTAGTCTTTCATGCCCGTCTATATTCAGAACAGGAATTATTAGTAAAATAAGGTTATCAAGAAGATGTTCTTTTTCTTTTGTTATAAGAATTTCCCGCAACATAATCATGCATGCGTCTTTACCTTCAATTTCACCGGGGTGAATTCCATTCTGAATTAATACTATTGTCTTGCCGGTTTTCTTAGCTTCAAGCGGGACAAACACCTGGTTCTTGGCAACGATGATTACTTTTATTTCTCTGCCTTCCGGAGTTAACCCGATGTTTTTTATTTTCAGAAACGGTGTTGTTTTTTCGAATTGTTCAAAATATTTTATTGTGGTTTCATAATCCGGAGATTCAAGCATTCCGGAATTTTCAAATTGTGTTAACCATTCTTTAGGGATGCCCACTTTTTTTTTCATAACTATTAACAGAATTTAGAATATAGATTAGTTTAATAATGATTGAAATTTTATCCGGTTAATCAAGCGGCTCGTACAAGATGCTAAGCATGTCCAGTTCAAGACTTTCATATGGCAATTCCACAATTCTACCGGCTTCCGAATCATGTCTATAAAAAATTATTGTAGGTACAAAGTCAATTAATAAACCGTCTGTCTCGTCAGCAATTCCCTTCTTATCGCGGTCAACAAAAATCAGATCAACATCTGATTCCGGGAAAGCGAGGTAATCAAGAATTTTGTATAATCCTGGAATTTGCTCACGGGAGTCGCTGCACCAGGTTGCACTAATAATTTTAATGTTCACTGCTTCCATAAACGGAATAAGCTGATCTGCACCTATTACATCAACCTCATAATTATTATACTCTTCGCTCCACCACTCATTAAATTCTGTATTCTGTAATTCAACTCTGGATATACTTCCAACAAGCATTGGCTTTCCGGATTTTTCATCGGTTCTGATTTCATAACCTGATTGAGCGGCTGTTAATGAACAAAGCAGAAAAAACAATATGTAAATATTAATTTTCAAGTGTCATCCCTTATTTTCTTTTTGTTTGAAACGCACATCAACACCCCACAATAATTTTTTCCTGAGCGTTTCAAAATACGTTGTTAAAGAAGTGTGGATTAACCGTAATGGTTTATCACTTTTTCTTATAGTTATTTCAAATGGTGGTGGAAAAGTAAAAACTCTTTGACCATCGCAGCTGACTTTTATATCCTTATGCAAAGAATCCGCCCGTATTAGTACTGTTTGATTACTTGGAATAACCAATGGACGTACTGTAAGGCTGTGCGGAGAAATAGGTGAAAGTGTAATTACTTTCGATTGCGGCGAAACAATTGGTCCGCCAACGGAAATGGAATACCCGGTTGAGCCTGTAGGTGTTGCAATAATTAATCCATCGGCTGAAAAAGTTGTAACATATTCGTTATCAATCCATATAGTAAGCTCAATCATTTTCGGCCATCCGCCCTTTTCAATAACTATATCATTTATTGCGTATAGTCTTTCTTCCCCAAAACCCTCGCAGTCTCCGGTTATAAGCATTCTTTCGTCGATAGTATAATTTTCTTTTTTTATCTCCTCAATAATTTTATCCATATGAATAATATCCGCTTCAACAAGAAAACCAAGTTTACCAAGGTTAACTCCCAGGACAGGTTTATCATGGTGATATGCATTATAAGCAGTTGCAAGCATGGTTCCATCACCGCCAATAGAAATTATAAGATCACTTTTAGCATAAATTTCTTCGTCATCTACGACAAAGTCTTCATCAATCAGGATTTTTAATTTATCTTTATCTTCTGCAAGAGTATTGGTTAATAAATAATCGAGGTTGTTATCTTTAAGTTTTTGAATGAAAGAGGAAACAACTTCAAATATATTCTCTTTCGTTATGTTAGCAATAATGCCAATCAGCATTGCAGCTTCTCGTTATTAATGAATAATAATATTAAACTAATTTTTCTTTGTCTCGCTTACATAAACAAGCTTAAGCTCACGAAGCGTTTCGTCAAGAAATTTTTGTTCATACTCGGATAAATTTCCCTTCGTCTTTTCTTTAATCATATCAAGTGTATCAATAGATAGTTTTGCAAACTCAAGATTCTTTTCAGTTTTTCCTGCAACGGGATTCTCCAGTTTTCCAAGTGACATCATTGCCATCTGCTGATTCTGGAGCACAAGCTGAATAAACAGCATTTCGTTTGTCCATTTTTCTTCCATAAAACCTTCTGATTATGATATATAAAATACCAAAATATCGAGTCAATAAATTAAACGTCTTGAGGATTTTTGATTCTCAAAGTCTTAAAGCTCACAGAAATAGCGGGAGTTATTTGTTAATGGGGCAACACACTATTAACAAATAACCTTTAACCATTAACGTCTTTTAAACACCTAACTATGCCTTACTGAAATTATGTCGCCGTCATTAACTATGTACTCTTTCCCTTCAAGTCTCCATTTGCCGGCTTCCTTTGCCTTTGAAAACGAACCGAGTGCAATATAATCATCATAGGAGACGACTTCAGCCCGGATAAATTTTTTGAAAAAATCGGTGTGAATTTCTCCGGCTGATTCCTGGGCGTTCATTCCCTTTTTAATTGTCCATGCACGGCACTCATCCTCACCCACAGTAAAAAAGGATTGAAGTCCAAGTAAATCATAAGATGCTCTGATCAGACCATCCAAGGCTGATTCTCTAATTCCATAATCTGACATAAATACATCTGCATCTTCGTCTGAGAGCTCAGCCATTTCCATTTCTATCTTTCCGAAGAAACAAATAGTACGCGTATTTTGTCCCGGTTTTTTCTTAATTAGTTCATCAAGATATTTTTCAGTCTCGTTAATCTGTGATTCATCGAAGTTCAATGCAATTAACATTGGTTTAATTGAAAGAAGCTGGTAAGTCTTCAATATCAGCAATTCATCTTTTGTAAAATTATAATCACGAAGGGCAGTTTCATTTTGAAGTAGTTCAAGACATTTTTCCAGCAGAGGAACTTCACGTTTGAGTTTATCATCATTCGTTTTCATTATCTGTTTCTTAATATTCTCAAGCCTTTTTTCAATTAAGGTCATATCCGAAATAATAAATTCCGTTTCAAAGGAATTAATATCGCGCATCATATTAATGGAACCGTCAGGATGAGGGACTACTTCGTTTGAAAATAATCTTACAACCTGAACGAGTGCATCATTGTTTTTTACTTTTGCAAGAAAGTTTCCGGTAAATTGCGTAGAGCCGGAATCGCCTTTCTGCAATCCGACCACATCAACCACATCAATTACGGCATTTACTTTTTTCTTCGGGTTGAACATTTCAGTTAGCTTATCCAGCCTGTCATCCGGAACTTTTATAACTGCCTGGTGTGCTTCCGATTTTGTTAATTCATTCGGGTCAAGAAGGGTTTTTGTTATTGTTTGAAATAAAGTTGATTTTCCCGAATATGGAAGTCCTACAATTCCTATCTGCATCTATTTCTCTTAATTCTGAATAATTTTTAAACTTTTATATACTAATATAATTAAGATTGAGTTTAGTGTCCGATTATGAAATAACCTAAATTTAATTTACGATTTGAGCTTAGTTATAAGAAGATGAACAGCAAAAATTCAGTAAATGATATTCATTAGAAAATTTTTTTATATTTATCACAACAAATACCATAACATAGCAAAAGAGGTAATAAATGAAAGCATTAAAAATATTCGTTCCGGTTATTCTTCTGGCAGTAACATTATACTACTGCAGTACAGTGCCAATAACAGGCAGGTCACAATTAAACTTAATACCCGCATCTGAAATGAATTCATTAAGTTTTCAACAGTATGATGAATTTCTCAGGCAGAATAAACTGAGCAATGATGCATTCAATACGGCAATGGTGAAGCGTGTTGGTGTTAAAATTCAGAAAGCTGTTGAAGAATACTTTGCAATGCATAACCTTTCAAAAGATCTTCAGGGATATGCCTGGGAGTTCAATCTTATTGAAAGTGAAGAGGTAAATGCATGGTGTATGCCGGGCGGTAAAGTAGTTGTTTATACCGGATTGCTTCCTGTTACAGAAGATGAAACAGGTTTATCTGTTGTGATGGGGCATGAAATTGCTCATGCCATTGCAAAGCATGGCAATGAAAGAATGAGCCAGGGTCTTTTACAACAGCTTGGGGGTGTAGCACTCTCGGTTGCCATTCAGAACGAACCGGAGTTGACACAAAATCTTTTTATGACAGCTTATGGTGTCGGTACCACAGTGGGAGTTATGCTTCCATTCAGCAGAACACATGAGAGTGAAGCAGACAGACTTGGACTGATTTTTATGGCAATGGCGGGATATAATCCTAATGCCGCTGTTGATTTCTGGACAAGATTGTCAGCAAAAAAAGGCGGTTCGGAACCACCGGAATTTTTAAGTACACATCCTTCCGATGCAACCAGGATAGCAGATATTAAAAAGCATCTGCCTGAAGCATTGAAGTATTATAAGAAATAATGTGCTGAATTCTCATTTCATCGTTCTATCAGAAACTAATAGTGTTTTCTTAATAAAATGATTAAACACTGAATTAATAACATTAGAAGGAAACTTTATGTTAAAGCAAATTTGTGTTTTTATTCTATGGTCATCAACAATTTTTGGCGGAAATGATTCCTTAAAAAACAGTTCAGATAATATCCATCAGTCATACAGCGGGAAGTTTGGATTTTATGCTCCTGCCAAAGAACTGAATAATGGATTGATTCTTGGTATTGATGGAATTACTGAATTCAAAAAATATAATTTTTTACTCAGCGGAGCTGTGGATCTTTACTTTAAAAAAACTATAGATATATTCTCTCCTCCTAAACCCGTTATATCCGATCAGACGATTATTCTGATACCAATACATGTAAACTTTGCTTATAAGGTACTGGAGATGCCCGATGCTGATACAAAAGTGTTTCTTGGAATTGGCGGAGGTTACTATCTTCACTTTTATAGTGCACAATACAGAGAATCAGGAGGAATTCTCGGCGGAGTATTAGATAAGTCAACAACGCAGAATGGCGGAGATGTATTCTTCACTATTTCAGGCAGAATACTTATAGGCAAAATATTTGTTGAACCGCGTTTCTATCTTGCAAGCAAATCTTCCGGCTCGGTTGATGAATTTAATTATAACATCGATCCATCCGGCTTTGCAATTACATTGGGGTTTCAGTATTAGAATATCATAAAATTATTCAGGGCTGATAGTATAATGTTACACTTTTTATTTTTTACCACAGCCCTGAATTATTTATTAAAGTTTCTAACCGAGTCAGCTTCAAGTGACCTAAAATTTACGATTACATAGTTCTTAAAAACCAATAATTCCTTTTGCCAATAAATAAGGCAGAACTATATAAAGTATCGTATCCCTCACTGTATAATAAGAAATGATAACCAGCAAGAACTTCCACCCCCTTTTTCTTAGCAGCTGCCTGAATCCTTCCTTCTTCACAATCAGGATACCGTCAATTATATAATATTTGTAAAGCCTGAATAAGATGAAATTGTTTATAAACTGTTTAAGATAAATTTTTCTATATAAAATCATCTTTAATATTATTTTTAGTTAGAGTATTCTTTTTCAATAGCTGCAACTTGCTTTTTAGGCGGCAAAGGAATTATCTGCGATACTTCCTGCTGATACCTTATATAGTCTTTACCATGAAATTTTACCATATCCCGTTCTTCCAGCTGGATTGCCACAAGTATATAACCTGTCGTTGCAAAAGCAAACAGAAGATGACCAAGAGTCATATGCGGAGTTGCCCAGAATGCAATTATAAATCCAAGCATCAATGGATGCCGGACAACTTTATAAAATAATGGCTTTACAAACTGAGGCTTTTGGGGTTCACTGTTTTTCATATTTAAATAAACCTGCTGCAGCCCAAACAAGTTGAAATGATTGATCAGGAATGTTCCAAGCAGAACTATAAACCAGCCTGCAAAAAACAGAACAGTTAATAAAAAAATCAACAAGCTATTATCAACACTCCAAATTATTTCAGGCATTGGTCTCCAATAATAAAAAAGCAGTATAAGAACTAAACTGGATATTAAAACAAATGTACTCCTTTCAATTGGCTGGGGAATTATTTTAGTCCACCATTTTTTAAAACCCTGCCTTGCCATCACGCTATGCTGAACGGCAAAAAGAGAAAGAAGTAAAATATTTATAAGCCAGGCATTATCTGTACCCCCCTGGAATCCATTATCAATTGATTTTGGTACAATATAATTGCCGACAAATCCAATGGCATATAAAAATGTACCCAGAAAAATGAAGTAACTTACCACCCCGTAAAGTAAAACAAGAAATCTGCTCAGCAATCCTTGCTGTTTATTTGAGACGTTATTCATAGACAGCTCCTTTTTATTATAGTTATTTTGTTTTATTAATCTGAATCTGATTCTTTATAGAAATAAGGATCAACTACCATTACTTCGGTAATTTTATCTACAGGCAGTTTATTTCTTGCTGCGGCTTTACGCACGGCTTCAGGCGTGGGCGCATCATAAATACAGAATAATTTTTGCTTATCATCACTGATATAAGAATGAAGCCATGTAGTGTTGCAGTCAGAGTTATTAGTAATAAAATTCCGACGATCTTTTTCACCGTTGTCAGTTGTCGGGAAATTAAAGTTATCAGGAAAAGTTCTTTCAATTAAATAACGGGGCATTGAGCCTCCTTTATTTCTGTTGTTAAAATTTCTTTGGTAAATATGGGATCAGGAAGGAAGAAAGGAATGAGTAGAACTACCTAATTTAATTGAAGGCAATACCTAATTTTTAATCTGATTTGAATGTACAAGCGCAGCGGCTTCTGTGCGGGAATGAATATCTAATTTTGAAAATATAGTCGAGACATGGTTTTCAACTGTTCTTGGTGATATATAAAGCTTGTTCCCGATTTCAGAATTACTAAAACCCTCAGCAACTAATTTTAAAATCTCCAACTGGCGACCTGTTAGTCCGTAAGGATTTGTCTTTGTGGACTGCCTTGCGCCTTTGGGAATATTTTTTATTCCTGATTTCCTCATTTTCTGTTTGATGAGCTGAGATGTTGCCGCAGCACCCAGACTATCAAATATTTCAATCGATCTTTTCATCGCCTTCTCATTTCCGTCACACAATGCTAATGCCTGTTCATAGGGGCATTTTAATTCTTCCCACACTTTAGCAGCGGCAAGCCAATCACCTTTTATCTGAAGCAGAAAAGGTTCGGCAATACATTCCGGAATCTGAGTAAGACTACCAAATTTCCATAACCAGAAAGCAATCTCACCTATTGCCCAGGGATTATTACTTTGTTTGATCAGGTTAAATGATTCAATTAATTCATCTAAATTTTTTTCAGACATATTTATTAACCAGAAAGCCTCAGCCCGTGCTGCTTTAACTTTCACCAATTTCATTATTTCGCCGGTATCAAACACAAGTTCATTTGCTTCGTTAAGAACTTTGAAAGCACCGGGGTCATTCCTTCTGGCTCTTATTATCCCAATTATACTTAACGGCAGAATTTTATCCATTACCGGAACATTACTTCTTTCATAAATTGTGTATGCTATATCAAATGCTTCATCCCATCTACCCATATGTAATTTTGTCTGTGCTGCTTCACCGGTTACGCATAAATCTGCAAGACTAATATCCTTTTCATTTGAATAATCAATTGCTTCAGAAAAAAAATAATCTGCATCAGATAAATGTCTTCTGTACATATTAACAGTACCCAGATTTACATAAGCTCTGCATGCATGCTCGTGAAATTCATTTTCAAGAGAAAGCCTGAGGCTCTTTTTTAATTCCATTTCACCCTTATCATCCGAAACAAACATTTTTGAAGTACCGGTATTATTCAGTGCGTGTGCTTCAACTTCAAGGTCATTTAAATTTTGTGAAAGATCAATAGCTTTCTTTCCCCATTCGAGAGCCGTTTTACTTTCTTCCCTGAGCATATAGATTTGCGAAAGATTACTGTATGACATTGCTAACTGTTTTCCGGGCGGCAGCTTTTTGAGAGTGTCAATTGCTTTGATAACATACTCCTCTCCTTCTTTGTCTTTACCGGCATACCAGAGCAGCCTTGATAATCTCCTGTAATTTTCCCCTTCACGTTTGAGATCAGTATGATCTTTCAGAATTTCTTTGATTGTCTCACAAGCTTTAATACCCTCATCAATTTTTGCAGTAAGGTAGCATTCATATATTCTGCCTTCAAGCAGATCAAGATGTTCCTCCCTGGAAAGATGCTCAGCAAACCTAAGTGCAGTTTCATAAAGTTTTGCTGCCTGTTCATGTGCCCCAAGTTTTGATGCCTGCTTTGCAGCAAAAGGCACATATTTAATAATCACTTCTTTATTTCCTGTTCTGGCTGCATGATGAATAATTCTTGCAAGAAAAGGTTCAATATTTTTTTGTCTAAGTAAAATATTTAAAACATTGTCATTCCGTTCTAATCTTTTTGATTCGGGTAGGGATTCTTCTACCGCTATCTTAAGAAGCTCATGCCTGAATGATATAACTTCGTTTTCAACATTCAGTATTCCGCATTCAACTGCCTCATCAATAACATTGTAATCCTGCACAAGAAGATTAACCAGCCATTTTTCAACCGAACCCGGTATTACAGAAAAAGTTTCCACTGCTGACCGTGATTCAGCTGATAAACGACTTAGCCTGAAAAGTATA
Organism: Ignavibacteriaceae bacterium; assembly: GCA_046484705.1. GTDB lineage: Bacteria > Bacteroidota > Ignavibacteria > Ignavibacteriales > Ignavibacteriaceae > JAGXRK01. Next base: position 12,989 of record JAWOIK010000165.1, read on the forward strand.
AGATCCTTAATTGTTGCGGGAATGTTTTCCCGGCTGTTCACCAACATCTCTGTTATAAAAAAAGGATTACCCCCGGTTTTTGTATAAATCGAATCATCCGCCCTGCCGTAACTTTCTGCAAGCTTCTTAACCGCACTCTTTGAAAGCGGGCGCAGTTCGTAACGCCTGAAATATTTTGTCGGAATGTTGCTTAAAGCTAATCTCAACGGATGTGTGGAACCGATCTCATCACTCCGGTAAGTTATTATCAGCATACTTCTGAACTTATTAATTCTTTTTGCTAAAAATTTTATAAGATCAAAAGTGGATTCATCAGCCCAATGCACATCCTCAATTACTATTATACTGGACTCCCGCTGCTCTATTTCGTTCAGGAAAGAAGTGAATATAGAAGGACGCGAAGCACCCTGTTCAAGCTTATCAATAATTGCACTTTTCATCTTATTTGCAATATCATATAGCGGAGCAAGGGGACGTGGAGTAAAAAGATCATCACAAGTTCCCCAGAATATTTCAGTTTTATCTTCATTCTGCTTTGTAAAAAAATCCACAAGCGAAGTTTTTCCAATACCTGCCTCTCCGCATATTGCCGCAACCTGACCCTCGCCATTTTTCATACGGTGAAAAAGTTCATTTAATTCGGATAAATATTCTTTTCGTTCCAGAAGTTCCATTGGTACCGGGTTTTTTGAATGGAAATTTTTATCAAATATATTAACTGATTCCTGGTTTGTCAATGTTTTATAGATTGTAATTTCATTTTCAAACAGGTACAGGATAAGGTTTCGGTAGGAAGAAAAAACTTAGATTACTACCCCGGGAAGGGTATGTTATATTAAACATTAAAAAACCCCGACCAATAATGACCGGGGTTTTCTGAATTTGATTTATCAGATCATTATTTCATTATCATCATCTTCTTTACTGATTTAAAATCATTTACTTTCATTTGGTAGATATACATACCGCTTGAAAGATTGGATGCATCAAATGTTATCTCGTAAGAACCAGCCTGCTGTATATCATTTACAATATCGGCAATTTTTTCGCCAAGTATATTATAAACAGAAAGTTTAACAAGTCCGTTTACAGGAACTGAATATTTAATCTTCGTTGTCGGATTAAATGGATTCGGATAATTTTGTTCGAGAGAATAATTATCCGGGGCACCTATTTGTACCGATTCATTTAAAACATAATATTTAAATGAACCATCCAAGTCCACTTGTTTTAACCTATAATCGTAATAACCAACTGCAAGATTTTTATCGATATATGAGTAGTCATGTATTTCAGAACTCGTACCGAACCCGGATACAAAAGCAATATCTTTCCAGTTGTTAGCTCCAACAGATCTTCTTTCAACACTAAATCCGCTGTTATTTATTTCTGTTGAAGTCTGCCATTGCAGAGTAACATTATTATCACTAACAGAAGCTGAAAATGTTGAAAGTTCAACTGGAAGAATTACGTCCATATTCCTCATTATATATGCATTAGTACCGGCAACATAAGCAGCTGAAGTATCTGATATTGACTTTTCAATTGCAACCGCATAGATAGTGCTCATACCTGTATTTTCAAACGACCAGGTTGTACCGCCATCATTAGTATAATAGGTTCTGCCTGTACTGCCTACTGTCATTCCATTATCCGCATTTTTAAATTCGATATCATATAATGCCGGATCGGAAGTAAATAAATTAGGATCAATATCCGTCCAGGTTGTACCGCCATCAGTAGTTTTCCTGATTGTACCTGAAGAACCACTGAGGTAACCAATATTGGCATCAACCATCCAGATAGAATAGATTGTACTAGTAAATAAAGGATCCTGTGAAGTGAAAGTTGCACCACCATCCGTTGTTTTAAGTACTGTACCGCTTGCGCCAACTACCCATCCCGTATTTGCATCCGTGAAAAAGCATCTGTTAAGCGTAGCGGTAACACCAGTGGTTAAAACTGACCATGTAGTACCACCATCGGTAGTTTTATAACCTTCATCCGGTGTACCAAAAGTATACCCTGTATTTTCATCAACAAAGAAGATACACTCTAAATCCAATGTACCAATATATGGATCTGTAACTCTGAACCAGCTTGCACCGCCATCGGTTGTTTTCATAACACGTCCATCTTCACCTGCTGAATATCCAATTAAAGGTGAAATCATACTTATATCATTAAAATCCAGATCAGAAGAATCCATCATTGTTGAAACTGCCCAGGTTGCTCCACCGTCTGTAGAATACATTGCCTGGTCAAAAGCGGTAGTTGTTGTACCAGATCCTCCGGCTATAATTCTACCACCGGCACTTTCTGCCCATAGTGAGTAAAGGGTTCCCCCCTTTACAAATGTTGTATGCGCAACAGTAGCATCTGTAGGATTGACTTCATTTATCAATCCGAAAGATCCAACTGTTACAAAATTGTCTGCTGCAATCCAGTCAGTCGAGTAATAAGTACCTGTCCAGGGTTGTCCGGCACCAAGAAAACTAACCGGGCTCCAAGTAGCTCCCATATCAGTAGTTGAATATATATTGAAAGCATCTCCGGTAACATATACTGTGTTATTCACAACATCGATATCATATTGTATAGAAGTTGTGGGTGAAGTCGTCGTTTGGGTCCAGGTTAAACCTCCGTCAGTTGTGTAAGAAGGGTTATCATTTGAACCGGATACCCATCCATTCATAGCATCTGTAAACACCATATCATATAATGTACCTGTGCCTCCTACATTAACTGACAGCCAGTTTATACCTCCATTGGTTGTATATCTGAAGTTGCCAGAACTCGTTGCCAACCTTATATTATTTTCATCAACAGCATAAACCTGATAAACAGTTGTACTTGGTATATCTCCATTTATATCTATCCAGTTGTTTCCGCCATCAGTAGTCTTATAAATTCGCATAGAAGTTGTTCCACCTGCAAAACCAAGAGTATCATCAACAAAATATAAATCATAACAAGTAGCTGCAGTTGGAAAACTACTAAGTGAATCCCACGTTAAACCTCCATCAGTGGTTTTATAACATGTACCATAACCACCGGCAATAATTCCGGTACTCATATTCCACCAGTGAAAATCATAAATGGCTTCATTTGAACCATTATTATCAAGACCATTCGCTTCTTTCACTACGGTCCATGTAGCTCCGGCATCAGAAGTCTTCATAAATGTTCCGCCTAAACCCACAGCATACCAATTATTGGCATCCCACATTTTTATCTGCCGTAAAGTATTACCATTCGGTTGTTCATGCATCCATTGCCATGAGGAATTATATATCGGCTGCGGATCATCAAAAAATGTATTTGTGCTGGATTGTGTTAAGCCTGTACTTACAGCCTCATCAAAAACAGCTTCTTCAACATCCTGAGCATAAACACTCATTGTGCTGAGCAAAATAAAAGAAATCAGAAATGATAGTAAGTTTTGTTTAACCACTATTTTTCCTCCTTACAATATTATTAAAAAATAAGTACGCGTTTTGATCAACTGATTAAACACCTTATTAAGGTGCTTAGATGATTCAAAAGTAAAACAATATAGTAATATTTTTAAAAAATACCCAGTTTCCGAAATATTTTTATCCAAGCACGGATTTTATTTTAACAGCATCAATTTTCTTAAAGCAGCAGAATTGACTGCAACTTTTACTATCCTAAGGTAAAACTTGCAATAGAGATTGACGGAAGCATACACAACGAACCCGGTCAGAAAGAATACGATGCTAAATTGCAGGAATACCAGGAAACATTTGGAATTAAATTTCTAAAATTATCCAATGAAGCGATTGATTGTAATCAGAACAAGGCTTTTCAGAAAATTGAAAACTTTATAAACGAATTAACTCTGTAAGGTTCTTCTATAGCTCACCTAAGGGGTTTTATTTTTCCGTTTTAAAATTTCTGTAAATATTTCATACCTATGGTATGAGCAATAATACTAAACCAAATAAACTTTAGCCCATAAACAGTCTGATTAATTCCATTTAAATTTTGCTAATCACAAAAGACATAATGCCCCTTTTTAATTAAAAATATGTATTACTTTAATGGAAATGTATTTTTTACCGCTGCAAATTCACTTTTTGTAAATATAAATCTTCTTTTCACACCTGTAAAATCACTTTTTGCTAATGTAAACACAAATAATTTAAATGTATAAGGACATTTTATCTCTGTAAAATGATTTATTTACACTGAAAACCCACTTTTTTCTTCCGTATCCCTCCATTTTTTTAATGTAAAAGTTCATTTTGCTTGTGTAAATAGCCACTATTTAAATACATATTCTGAAAACTATAAAAAAAGGCTCCTGTCAGGGAGCCATTAAAAGCATATATATACTTGAGTTACTATCAGATGTTACTATTTTATTAATATCATCTTCTTCGACTGAATGAAATCACCAGACTGTAAACTATAGAAATAAATTCCGCTCGTTAATCCCGAAGCATCAAACTCAACGTCATATTTTCCAGCAGGTTTGTATTCATTAACCAAAACTGCTACTTCATTTCCTAGTAAATCGTAAACCTTTAAAGTTTGATAACTGCTTACTGGTGACTGCCAACTGATCAATGTGCTTGGATTGAAAGGATTAGGATAATTCTGTTCTAACACAAAATCCTGCGGAACAGATTTATCTTCATTAACAGAAGTAGGTGCGCCGAAAGAAAGATCATCAATAAGAACATATCCGCCGGCAACGGAAGGGGATTGTGTTGTATCCAGAACAGAGAGAACAATAAATACAGTATCGGGAATTTCACCATTTGAATAAGTAATTGGAGCAGAGAATGAAGTGTAAGAATTAGAAGGAGTAAACGTTGCAAATCCGCCTCCTCCGATTACAGTTCCGTTTTTTAACATACCAACTGTTACTGATACAACGGTAGAGCCTGCATTTGGCAAAAACTTATAGTAACCATTAAGAGCAGCGTGTCGTTGAGAAACAGGGAAGCCAATTGTTCCGCTGTTTCCTGAAGTTGCACTGCCCCCCATTACTAAGGTTGAGAAGCTCACCATCTCTAACTTTAATGCTGAAGAACCCGATCTTGCATCATTTGATTGAGTTACTAAAGTAAGAACTCCGGCTAAATTATTTGTAAACCAGTTATCCGGTTCACCGCCTGTCCAGTTTTCAAATCCTGCATTTGGAATCTGGGCAGTCAGATTTGATACGAATAGTATGTTGATAACAAACAAATAAAAATATTTCATCGGGCTTCCTTTTAATAATTTTATTGACTTTTAAAATATTTGTTACAGCTTAACGAATTCAATGAGACTGTGACCAGCTTTGCCCCAGCCCCTGGGTATTAATCGTGAAGCCTCCACTCCCGAGTCAACAAGAATTTTTTTCACAGCAGCAGCCCGCTCTTCTGATAGTTTTTGATTGAATGAACTGTCGCCGTTACTGTCTGTGTGCACTTCAATGCTGAAATTAAGATCAGGATTATCCCGCATCATTTTAACTATTTCATTTATTGTTCCGATCGATTCAATTTTGATTTCGGATTTGTCAGCATCAAACAAAATCCCTGTTGCTACGAACTTCCCATCTGCCATAACTCTGTCGTATAAATATTTGTTCGTATTGTTTTCTGAACCAGAAGAATTATTTTCAGATTTGCTTTCAACCGTTCCGGACTTTTTATTCTCAGATTTATTTTCACCTGCATTTTCAATTGAATCTTCAGTTTTATCAAGCCCCTTATCAATTGTTTTGTCCACACCTTTTTCAATTCTTTTCTCAACTTTTTTCTTGAGTTTCTTTCCAAGATCAAATTGAGCATTAGAATAGGATGAGAAAAGAATAAGCATTGCAAGTGTAAGTATTGTTGTTTGTAGTTTCATTTTTATCCTTCTGTTTTTAAAAAATAAATACTCATTCTTTTAAATCAGCCTAATACTACATTAAAAAAGTGAAATGAGCAAATAAAAATTATAACCCGACTTTTCCACCGGCACGTAACTGAATACTGTTAAAATCACTAATCATATTAAAGGTGCCGCTGAAATCCAAAGAGAAATTTGGACTAACAGGTACTTCATATCCGGCACCTAATACAAAAGTGAATTTGGTTGAGGATTCACTTACCGATCCGCCGCCAAAACCAAACATCTCCGGAATTTCAACTGTTACTGAAAAGAAATTCAATCCGATTTGTCCGATTCCATAAAGACCCATTTTCGGGACGAAGAAATATTTTACTCCGGCTAATAAAGGTACTGTACTAAAATCTACCTCATCAGATTCAGTACCGTATACTATATAGCCAATATGACCGACACCAACAATTTGCGGTGTAAAACCTAATTCAAACGTAGCCGTACCACCGAATCCGGTATTGGCTGCGTCACCAAAATCACCCATTGGAAGTGATACGACTAATCCGGCACCAACTGCCATTTTATTCTGTGCATTGATTGCTGCAAATGTGCAAAAGATGAAGATGAAAGTTAGAGCAAGTTTTTTCATGAGAAGTTTCTCCTTTGTTTTATGAGAGTTAATTGATCATTTAGTTATGTATTGATTAATTTTTTATTTATTTCAAAAGCAGCATTTTATTCGAGCTTGAAAATTCACCCGCAGTTATTTTATAGATATATACACCGCTCGATAACTGTGAAGCATCAAATGTTACACTGTTTCTTCCTGCTTCACGGTATTCGTTAACAAGCGTTGCGACTTCATTTCCAAGTACATCAAATACTTTTAAAGTTTGATGACTGCCTACTGGCGACTGCCAACTAATTGTTGTACTAGGGTTAAACGGGTTAGGATAGTTCTGCTGTAACGAAAATTCATCAGGCAGATTCACGGGTAAACTATTTTCCACTGATGTTGATATTTCTGTATCGAGCAGAAATGCTTCCGTGCGCCCTGTTGCTGCGTTGTTGCCGCTACCTACAATATAACGTCCGTCTGGTGTTATTGCTCTTGCTTCCTTCAGGAGTGAACCGTTCGAAAGCAAGCCGGTGTATATCTCATTTAAGTCTTGCATAACACCGTTCATCCAGCGGAATGCGCGTATTTGACCGCTAGAGTTGGGCGACTGGCCAACAACTACATCACCAACATTTGTTTTGGTAACATCATAAGCCTGACTCCAATCACCGCCGAGTGTACCAAGATCTTGCATTCCATTTGAAAAGTTCCAGCGAAAAGCGTGAGTTTTTTCATCGCTGTCGGTTGAATATCCAACGATCACGCTGCCGTCCAACCCTGCGCTTAATGCTACACTGGAATTTCCACCTAGTGTTCCAAGTTCTACCATTATTAAAGTTGTATCTGTATTTATAAGAAAAGCGCGTGTTTGACCGTTGGAGTTAAGTGATTCACCGACGATCACATCTCCGTCCCTTGATATACCAAGCGCTACACTTCTATTGCCCCCCAATGTGTTGAGGAATTGGGTATTTATATTCGACCATATAAAAGCACGAAATTGAAGGAGAGCATTTTGTGCATAACCTACTATGATAGAACCATCGTCGGATATACCTCTCGAAAAGCTGCCCGCGAAATCCAAGGTTTCCAATCCAACCAGACCTGTTGAATCCATCCAGCGAAATGCACGTGTATGGCCGCTTAAGCTGGCATCGCCAGCAACAACAGAACCATCCGCGGATACACCATATGCACTACTATTCCCGGCACCAATAGTATCCAGATTTTGAATTCCGGTAGAATCTATCCATCGAAAAGCTCGCATGGTCCCATCGTTTAACGCAGTTGAACCGACGACAACACTACCATCTGAAGAAACATCATACGCAACACTGGTTGAACCACCGAGTGTACCTAACCAGGTTATAGATTGTGAATATGTATGATCTGATAATATCATCATAACCATAAATA
>JAWOIK010000226.1:0-18448 GCA_046484705.1 Ignavibacteriaceae bacterium
TTCGAATTGAAGATAATCAAGCGCACGATTGGTTATTTTCTGATTTTTTTCTGTTACAAATTTCCCGGCATTGTGAATATTGCCATAATAAAATCTGAGCCAGAGAAAATTACCAATTACAAATCCATCAAAAATTCTTTCTTCAACAAACGAATTAATAGTAAGGTATCCCCAAAGTAAATTCCATCCAAATGAAAGAAGTCCGCTAGAATATTGACCTGAGTATATTTGCCCGGCACCGGGTATGATATAAGAGAGTACTTTTGCAAGAGTTTCATTATATAGTGAATCATCGATGTTTCTTGTGAACAGTGCCAGTTCCTGGTTATCAGGTATTTTTTCAAATTCATTTGAGGCTTCCAGCCATTTATCGGAAAAGATATAAGCCCAGCCTTTCCAATAATACAACTCGTTTGTTCTATTAAAATATATGCTGTCGGCAAGCAGTTCATCGATCAATTTTAATGCCCGTTCTGTAGTTCTTCTCAGAATATTGGTTTTAATAATTTCAATCTTGCAATCGTAAAATTCTGAGGAGGTACTGGCTAAAATTACCGCTTCATTAAAATATCGTACAACATCAGAAAATTTTCCTCCTTTTTTATATGACTTAGCTATATAAAAATTTGAAGTGAAAGCATATCTTCTTTGGGTATCGAAAAAAAGCAATCTTTTAAATTCTGTAATTGCATGAAAGTACTTTTCTCCCACGTAATAGTTTAATGCATGATCAAACTGTGATTCCAGATCTTCCTGCGGGAACACTTTGATAGAACTAATAAGCAGGGTAGTAATTATTAATAGCTTAATCACAAAATTCGTATTCCTCTGTATAGTACTTTTTTGACTCCATATAATTTTTTATACGTTCACTGTATTCGTTTTCAATCCTTATATTGTACCTGTTAGCTGATATTGCGGAACCGTAAATATTTCCTGTATAAAAAAATAATCCCGCTCCGGCGAATAACCATCCTCTTAAATTGTGGTCATTTTTAAAATTATTATAACTGAGAAATCCAAGAAGTCCGTTTAACATAAATGCAGTTAAACCTTCACTTAATTCACCTGTGTAAATTTTTCCGGAGCCTGGAATTATCGTTGAAAGTAATCCTGCAATAAAAGGACTTTTGTAGGAAGGATCTTTTTTCCATTCATAGAAGATTTGTATTTCTTCCCTTTCACTTTGATCAAAAGTAAATAAAAATTCTTCATTATGTATTGCTGCTTTTGAATTAAGCAGATAGGCAAGGTTAAGTAATTTTAGTTCGGATAAACTTAATTTACCATCGTTTAGTTCAGATAAATCATTAAATTTTTCAAGTTGAATTAAAGATTTCAAATAGTGCAGTTTTGCATTCGTAAAAAAAACTGAACTGGCAGGTATAATCCTAAATTTTTCTGCCGCTGCGTCAAAATTATTAATTTTCTCAAATCCGAGTGCAATTTTGTATTCAATAGTATCATCAGCGAATTCATAAATAATAGATTGATATTCAAAAATTGCACGCAGATAATCTTTAGTGCAAAAGAGATGATCAGCAAATAATTTTTTATTTTCTGGTGAATGTAAATTCTGAGCCGGATGACTTACGGGAAATATAATAAGAATGAAAAGTATTCTTTTCATTCTTCATCGATATTTTTTTTTGATATCGGTAAATGGCTTTTTGAATTGAACACATATTGATATGCAGGGTCGTAAAGTTTACCTGATTTATGAACGGGGTATCTTGTGTTTCTTCCGATAAAACTTGCATCACGTGTAAAACGGTCAAAAAACAACAAAGTGCCGGTAATTATATTCGTTTCTTCAACTGCATCCAGAAGAAATGATGAACAGGATGGATGAAACGGACAGTTGTCTCCATCAATATCGGAAATTAATAATCGATAACCGTATACAAATGATTTGGTTATAAGCTCAAACGGATTCTCAGAATCAAATGATATGTTTTTGTTATGCTTTGAATCATCAATTCTGTAAAAGTATTCTGCTTTCTCCCATCTGGATGATTCAGACTGGGAGAAAACAGAATATGATGAGGCAAATAAAAAAATAATTATCAGTTTCATTAAACATTATTTATGATCGAATAATGATCTTGCAATAACCAGTTTCATAATTTCAGAAGTACCTTCGTAGATCTCTGTAATTTTTGAATCTCGCAAATATCTTTCAACCAGATATTCCCGCACATACCCGTACCCGCCATGGATTTGAATTGCTTCAAGGGCACACTCAACAGCTATTTTAGAAGCATAAAGTTTCGCCATAGCAGCTTCTTTATAATAAGGCTTACCAGCATCTTTGAGTGCGGCGGCTTTAAAAGTAAGAAGTTTGGCAGCATCAACTTTCACAGCCATATCAGATAATTTAAACTGAACACCTTGGAACTCCGAAATATTTTGTCCGAATGCTTTTCTTTCCTTGGAATATTTTATTGAAGCCTCAAGAGATGCTTCAGCAATACCTATTGCCTGAGCTGCAATTCCGATTCTGCCGCCATTCAAGGTATTCATTGCAAAGTTAAACCCTCTCCCTTCGTCCCAAACCAGATTAGATACAGGTACTCTGCAGTTTTCAAACGTAAGAGAACATGTATCTGAACTTCTAATACCTAACTTGTCTTCCTTTACACCGTGACCAAATCCTTCCGTTCCCTTCTCAACAAGAAGCGTTGAAATACCTTTATGCGCTTTTTCTTTATCTGTAGTTGCCATAACAATAAAATAGTCTGCATTAATACCGTTAGTAATCCAGTTTTTCATTCCATTAATTACATAAAAGTCACCATCTTTTTCAGCAGTAGTTCTTTGTTTGGTTGCATCGCTGCCTGCTTCAGGTTCAGACAAAGCAAAGGCTCCAAGTTTTTCACCCTGAGCTAATGGTTTAAGATATTTTTGTTTTATATAGTCAGATCCGTATGCTTCAAGTCCGTAACAGACAAGGGAATTATTAACCGACATAATTACACCTACGCTGGCATCAGCTTTGGAAATCTCTATCATAGCAAGTACATAACTAATTGTATCCAAACCGGCACCGCCATATTCGGGAGATACCATCATTCCCAAAAACCCTAGTTCACCCATTTTTTTAACTATCTGATGAGGAAACTCCGCATTTATATCCCTGTGAACCGCGGTAGGAGCGATCTCATTTTGTGCAAAATCTTTTGCAGATTCCAAAATCATTAAATGATCTTCAGTAAATTCAAAATTCATGATTCACCCTGTTTTGTTTAATTAAAAAATGTTTTAAGTTAATTTTCCAAAATAAAAGTATTTGGGAATGATTCACTACTTCAAAAATAGTGTATTAAAATTTATAGCGCAATCAATTTTCAATTGAACCTTATATTGAATTAATTAGTAATAATCGCATTATAATTTAAGGTGTACAGCAAAAATGGCAGAAGATCAACAAACTGAAGAACAAGTAACAAAAACTGTACTTAAAGGGTTAACCTTAAAAGAACTGAAAGATTTTTTTACAGTAGCAGATGAAAAACGATTCAGGGGTGAGCAGGTTTTTCACTGGCTTTATGGTCATATGGTGGAAAATTTTGACGATATGGCTAATGTACCCAAGTATCTGCGAAAAAAACTGAATGCTTATTGTGAAATCATGACATTAAGTCCCTTCTATACAGATATGTCACCCCGCACCGGAACAAAAAAATATATCTATAAAACAAAAGATGATTTAAAAGTAGAATCCGTCGTTATTCCTGATCCTAAACGAACTACACTTTGTATTTCCACCCAGGTCGGCTGCCCTCTGGATTGCCAGTTTTGTGCGACCGGATTGATGGGATATAAAAGAAACCTGACACCCGGTGAAATTTTTGATCAGTATTTACTTGCGGCAAAAGATTATAATCCTAAAAGTGAAATTACTAACATTGTTTACATGGGGATGGGAGAACCACTTCTTAACTTTACAAATACTTTAAAATCACTCCAGATTTTTGCGGAAGATAAAACCAAAGGAATCAGTCTTCGAAAAATTACAATTTCAACAGCAGGCATTGCTCCTAAAATAACAGAGCTTGCAGACAGCGGTTTGAGGGTTAATCTTGCGCTTTCACTCCACTCCTGTTTTGAAGAAACGAGAACGAAACTAATGCCGATAAATAAAAAATATTCACTATCGGATAACCTGGAGGCAATAAGATATTACGCAAAACAAACCGGTTCACGAATAACTTTCGAATATGTGCTTCTCAAAGATGTAAATGACCGCCCTGATGATATTAATGCATTAGTAAGATTATGCAATTCTCTGCCATGTAAAATTAATGTAATACCGTTCAACTCGGTTACCCATATGAATCCAAAAGGATTTGCAGCAGAACTAAGACCAACTACTAAAATTAAAATGGATGAGTTTGTGCAGAAGTTAAGAGACAGCGATGTTACAGTTACGGTAAGATATACACAGGGCGAAGATATTGCGGCTGCTTGCGGTCAGCTTGCTTATAAGCTTGAGCACCCCGATGATTTATTATGAAAAAATTAAGTCACGATGAGATTGCAGTATCCCGAAGTACACCCGAAACTTTACACACAACAGAAAAACTTCCTGTAACTGTCATTCTAAGCAGTATCAGAAGCAACTATAATGTTGGTTCGATATTTCGTACGTCAGATGGTGCAATGATTGAAAAACTTTATTTGTGCGGATACACTCCGCATCCGCCAAATCCCGATATCCCGGGAGGAAAAAAGGAAATACACAAAACTGCACTCGGAGCTACCGAAAGTATTGATTGGGAGTTTGTAAAAGATCCACTCGAAGTAATTGCTAAACTCAAATCAAAGGGGATGAAAATTTGTGCTCTCGAATTAACTTCTGAAAGCAAACCATATTATCAAATTTCAGACAAAGATTTTCCAATATGCCTGGTTATAGGTAATGAAATATCCGGTGTATCGCAGGAAATACTTGATGAATGTGATTTTTCAATTGAAATTCCGCAATATGGAATAAAGCAATCATTGAATGTGGCAGTAGCTTATGGCATTGCAATTTTTGAGTTAAGAAAGAAATTTGATACGTTAAAAAATAATATCAGACAGCAGTTGTAAAAAATTCTTCGCCGTTATCTTTTGTATGAATCATCAACAGATTTGCTCTTACCATCTTAACAAGAGTTCTCGATGCTCTTCTTTCAGAGATGTTAACAAGGTTGCTCAATTCCTTTACTGAAATTTTTTCCCTTTTTGAGAGATATTCGAACACCGTTTTTTCATTTATGCCTATAGTATATTTTTTCAAGGTCATTTTGCCGGTATTGGCTCTTAAAAGTCTTACCATTTCTTTGCTGGCCATAACACTTTTATCATTAACCCTTATTGTAACTATTGCTTTATTAATATCGAACTGATTTGAATAATCTTGTAGTCGATGAGGTTTAACAGCAGACTCAGGTATGGAGGCTACAACAATTTCTTTTCCATTCATTTCAACAAATGAAATATTAAAGATCACGGGGGGCATGCACATTAAGGTGGCAGTTTCTCTGATAAGTTCGGCTGTTTCTTTTTCACTTTCTACCCCTTTAACCTCCTTGTCGTCGTCAACTCCAAAAATTATGAATCCTCCTTTTGTATTAGCAAAGGCAATCATCTCCCTTGCAATCTTATCAGGCGCTGTAAATTTCCTTTTAAACTCACATTGAATATTTTCGCCTTCATCAATGAGTTCTTTTAATTCTCTGTATTTCATCATTAAGAATTAAAATTTTTATGTTTGTATTGAAGCTTAGTGCTTAACCTGGTTTTCTTGGATTCCAGAGTGCTTCAAGTTTTCTTTTGCCTGATTCTGTTTCAGGTTTTATTATGTCCGGTTTAAGCTGACTTTCCTTTATTCTCTCCTGTTCATTTTTCTGAAGTTCCTCCAGATCAGTCTCAAATGCTTCAGATATATAATCTGTGGTATCATCAATAAATTCATTTTGAACACCGGAGATTTTATCTACACTATCTTTGCCGTTTTCTAATTGTGCAAGGCGGTCTGCTTCTTCAAGTTCTTTTTGAAGCCTAAGTTTTTCCTGTTTATATCCCCCGAGTTTCTTTGCTACTTCACGCGAGTAAACAGAACCTGCGTATAATGCAACAAGAGAGTCATAAACTACCGCTGCTGAATCCGGGAGTTTTAAATCTTTTTCAAGAATCCAGCCTCCCGCATATAAAGCTTTTGGAGAAATTGGTGATTCGGGGTATAGCCTGTGGATACTAAGGAATTCTTTTAATGCCGAATCATAATTCCCAGCTATCATATCCGATTCAGCTTGTTTATATAGATCTTTTGCGGCATCATATTCCAGATCAATTAATGGAAGGCTAAGTTTATCGGCAGCTGCATTTACAATACTTTCCGATTTATAATTATCATAAATATACTGGAATAAGCTATCCGCCTTACCCTTATCATCTAAAGTGAGATAATAACTGCCAAGTGCGTAAAGTGTATTTGGGTAAAATTCAGACTGGGGGAATCGTTGAATATTATCATTATATAATGTATAGGCGGAATCCGGCACATCCATTTCTGTTAAAAACAAGTTCCCCAACTCAAGTTGCGTTTTTGAAATTATATATTTTACGGAATCTACCGGGATAGATGGTTTGCGGGGCGGATTTCGTTTAAACTGAATTGTGTCCAGGTTTACACCGGCAATAGTCTGTGGGAACCCGGGGTCTTTTTCATCACCTTTTAAATTCAGTATTCCTTCATCCTTTGCTTTAAAGTATTCGGTAACCAAACGGTTAACCTCATTTGTATCAAGTATAACTCCCACATCAACAAGCTGCATTAAGGAATCACGAACATGAAGTGAGTCCTGTGCTCTGTAATAATCTATAATGGCAAGATTTACTTCGTTGGTATCAGCAAAAACACCAATGTTCATCAGAGTAATTAATGAATCCCGTACGTGCAGTGAATCCTGTATTCTTAGTGAATCAAGTGCAAGTAATGAATCCTTTATAGCTGCTGAATCAGGCTTAAAGACATTGCTCCAGATATCAAAAAGTTCTTTTTGTTCAAGATAATCTGATAGTATTTGCAATGAATCCTGAACATAATTTATTGAATCCTCAATAAACACTTCAGGATTATTAAAGTAGAATAGCTGACGGTCATAATTATTAATCTGTTTACGCAATGTTATATACCGGTTGAATAACTGGTTTTTATCCCTGATTATCTGGGTATATTCAACAGGCGGATTGGATGTGAGAGCCTTTTGATAATAAACTCCTGCACTGTCATATTCGCCAAGGGCATACTCATAAATCCTGCCTTTAAAATAATTTGCAGCAGAGGACACGGGAGAATTCCTGTACGTTGTATCAACCATATTGAACTGATCAAGAGCTTCATCATTCCTTCCCATTTTTTCAAGAGTAATGCCGGTTTCAAGATCAATCATATTGAACTTATCAATAAATTTATCTTTTCCTCTCATACTCCTGAATTCATTTAAGGCTTCTTCATCTCTGCCGGCTTCCCTTAATGTTGCAGCATACTTAACATTTGCTTCTACCTCTAGATCAAAATCGGGTGAATGCTCAAATACATTTGAATAGGCTGTTATTGCTTTATCAAGATCCCCGATGTCAGTGTATAGTTTGCCGAGTTCGTAGTAGACTTTAGACTTCATTTCAGAATCGGAGTAAGCTAACAATTCATTGCTGAGTTCAATTGCAAGGTCGTGGCTGTTAACGGTAAGTCTGTAAATTATTTCTTCTATAAAAGAATTGACTATTATCTCTGTTTCATCATTTTCAATGGCTCTGATTCTAACATCTTCAAGCTGCACTAAACCGTTTGCATAATCCCGCAATGTCATGTTGCATTTTGCAATCCAGAACTCTGATTCCAGCAGCACATCATCATCGGGTTCTGTTCCAATAAGTTCTTCAAATTTACGTTTTGCTTTCTGGTAATTTTTCTGGTAGAAAAAAGATTTACCAAGCATCATCAGTGCATCTTCCACGTAAGCTGAGGACGAATGAAACTGAAGTATTTTAGAACTTTTTTCAATTACTTTTACAAGATTGGTGTTAGCATTACCCGGAATAACGAGCGGTTCGATTGAAAAAAGATCCCGTTTTTGTGAGAGTATGTCATTCTCAGCTTCTTCAAATAAAGTGCTTGTATTGTAATAAAGATTAAAATAGGTTGTAAAATTCTCCCAATATCCGCATCCCGCAGATAATGAGAGTGCAGTAATTAGTGAAAAAAGTTTAATGCGGGGAAAAAAATCTCTGTTCATAATTTAAGCTATTAAAGATTAAATCAAAGAAAAAGTCAATATATTATTCTATATAGCCTGGGTACCCGATTCTTCAGTTCTGATTCTGATAACGTCGCTGATCTCAGAAATAAAAATTTTACCATCGCCAACCTGTCCCGTTTTTGCGGAACGTAATACTGCCTCAACAGCTCTGTTTAAAAGTTTATCATCAACTATTACTTCAATTTTAATTTTGGGAACAAATTCAATCTGGTACTCAGCACCGCGGTAAGTTTCTGTATGACCTTTCTGCCTGCCATAACCTCTTACTTCTGAAATTGTTAAGCCCTTAATTCCCTCTTCAATAAGAGCTTCCTTAACTTCATCCAATTTAAATGGTCGGATAATAGCTTCAATTTTTTTCATAATATATTCCCGGTTTATCTGCCGTGGCATTGTTTATATTTTTTTCCGCTGCCGCAAGGACATGGATCGTTTCTGCCGACTTTATCTTCAACCCGAACCGGCTGAACTTTTACGCCCTGGGGCTGAGCGCCGGACCTCTGAGCAGCAGTAAAGCCAATATTGACTGCTTCCTGCTTGGTTTCAACCATTCTTTGAACAGGAGATCTCCGTCTTTCCTGAACTTCATCCGGTCTCTGCGGAAAAAACTTAAATGCGAACGAAACAGACTCATCTCTGATCTGATCAAGTAGTTGAACAAACAATTTAAATGCCTCGCCCTTATATTCCACAAGGGGATCTTTCTGACCATAAGCTCTTAATCCAATACCTTCTTTAAGGTCATCCATTTCACGGAGATGCTCTTTCCATTTATTATCCAGCACACTAAGTATAGCATATCTTTCAAGTCGTGCCATTAATTCTGTACCAAGCATCTCTTCTTTTCTTTTATAAAAATCTTTTGCAGCTTCAACAATTTTATCAACCAGACCGTCTTTGCCAAGTTGTTCAAATTCAACAGGTTCAAGCTTAAGTTCAACTAGAAGATTATGAAGTATTTCTTCTTTTATACCTTCAACATTTACTGCTTCAAAATGTCTGTTAACAACAACACCGACGAACTCTTCAGTCAAATCAAGTATTTCACTCTTAAGCCTGTCACCCTGTAGTGCTTTTTCCCGCCGGGAATAAATAACTTCTCTTTGTGAATTCATGGTATCATCATATTCAAGAAGTCTTTTTCTTATAGCGAAGTTATTTTCTTCAACTTTTTTCTGAGCACGCTCAACGGATTTAGTTATCATCGGATGCTGAATTACTTCCCCCTCCTTGAAACCTATTCGCTGCATAACATTAGAGATTCTGTCCGAAGCAAATAACCTCATCAGGTCATCTTCCAATGAGATAAAGAATTTAGAAGTTCCCGGATCACCCTGACGACCGGCACGACCTCTTAACTGCCTGTCAATCCTCCTCGAATCGTGGCGTTCAGTACCAAGAATATATAGTCCTCCGCTATCTTTAACACCAGCACCGAGTTTAATATCGGTTCCTCGTCCTGCCATATTAGTGGCAATAGTAATAGCACCTGCTTCACCGGCGTGTGCAACAATTTCAGCTTCGCGCTGATGCTGCTTGGCATTAAGAACATTATGCTGAATACCTTTCCGTTTTAACATTCTGCTTATAGTTTCAGAAACTTCTACAGATGTTGTACCTACAAGAACAGGTCTGCCCTGTTTACGGAGATTTTCTAATTCCTCTATTATGGCATTGTACTTTTCTCGTTTGGTTCTGTAAACTGCATCATCAAGATCCTCTCTTGTAACAGGTTTATTGGTTGGTATTACCACAACTTCAAGTTTATAAATCTGAAAAAATTCACCTTCTTCTGTTTCAGCAGTACCAGTCATACCAGCAAGTTTATTGTACATTCTGAAATAATTCTGAAGTGTGATTGTCGCAAGAGTTTGCGAATCGCGTTCCACCTTCACATTCTCTTTTGCTTCGATTGCCTGGTGAAGTCCATCCGAATATCTTCTGCCCGGAAGTACACGACCGGTAAACTCATCAACAATTGCAATTTTACCCTCTTCGGTAATTACATACTGATCGTCTTTTTCAAACAGTGAATACGCACGAAGCAATTGATTTATCGTATGAATTCTTTCACTGGCTGTTGAATATTTATGATAAAGTTCGTCCTTCTTTTTCAGTTTAACTTCGGGTGCCATGTTCGGATCATTCTCAAACTTACTTATCTCATAACCAAGATCCGGTAAAACAAAATATTCTTTTTCAATACCGCTTCCGCGTGCAAGCTCTTCACGTCCTTTTTCAGTAGTATCAATTGAATGGTTCTTTTCATCAATGACGAAATAAAGTTCATCATCAATAATGTGCATGTTTTTCCCTTTTTCCCTGAGATATTCCAGTTCCGTATTTAAGAGTAATCTTTTATATGCAGGTTCAGAAGTTAGTTTTGCCAGCTTATTACTTTTTGGTAATCCACGGTGTGCTCTCAGAAGTAAAACGCCTGCTTCGGTTTCGCTGCCATTTTCTGAATTAAGAATTTGCTCGGCTTCCTGTACAAGTTTTGCGACAAGATTTAATTGAAGTTTATAAAGTCTTTCAACTTTAGGTCTCATTTCATTAAACAAGTGATCATCCCTGTCAACCTGTCCGGAAATAATAAGCGGAGTTCGTGCTTCATCAATTAAAACTGAATCTACTTCATCCACAATGGCATAATTATGTTTTCTCTGAACCTGGTATTCCAGTCCTACAGCCATATTATCACGCAGGTAATCAAAACCGAATTCATTGTTGGTACCGTATGTAATATCGCAGGCGTATTGTTCTTTTCTCTGTGTTGGGTCCATTGTATTAAGAATACAGCCGACGGTAAGCCCATGAAACCGGAATATCTCGCCCATCCATTCGCTGTCTCGTTTAGCAAGGTAATCGTTTACAGTAACAAGATGAACACCTCTGCCGGTTAGTGCATTCAAAAAAAGCGGTAGTGTAGCTACAAGGGTTTTTCCTTCACCGGTAGCCATCTCTGCTATTTTACCCTGGTGAAGAACAATACCGCCAATTAGTTGAACATCGTAAGGGACCATTTCCCATGTAGTTTTATTACCTGCAACAGTCCAGCTTTTTCCGCATAATCTTTCGCAGGTTGATTTTACAATTGCAAAAGCTTCGGGAAGCAGTTCATCAAGCACAACTTCGTATTCATCATTTAGTTGTTCTACAAGTTCTTCTATTTCATCGTATGCAGTTACTCTGTCAAAGTCTTCATCAGACTGTAGTCTTTTTCTATGTTCTTCAATTTTATTTCTTGTCTCTGCTGTTCTCTCCTGTATGATTGATTTTAATTCTGCCGTTTTTGTCCGTATTTCATCATCAGTAAGATTCTTTAAATTATCATAATGCTTGTTAATTTCCGGTACAATGGGCCAGAGCAGTTTTAAATCTTTTTCGTGTTTATCGCCGAACAGTTTTTTAATGATGTTTATCATTTATAAATTTTTCCTGATTTCTTATTTGTATTTAAAATTAAGTATGAGTGTTATGATATGCAATTTACGAAATTTTACACACTTAAATTGAATTCCTGTTGACATAGAAGTTAATAGTAATCAGCTTCAAAATTAATGATTAACTCCTGGTCAGTGTTAATCACTTCTCAGTACAAGCCTAATTCCGAAAGAATATTTTTTGTTATTTGTATCCGGGAGACATATCCTTTTTCCGGATTTTTACTTTCAACATTAGTTGCAAAAAAGTAAACATTTCCATCTCTCTCAATATAACCTATAAACCAGCCGACCTGGGTTTCGAAACGTATGCCCCATCCGGTTTTTGCACGAAGTATATAATTTTCGGTTTGTTCGTAAATCATTATACTTTTAACTATATCAATTGTACTTTGTGAAAATCGTACTTCATCCAGGTAGAGTTTTTTAAGGAATTCAATCTGCTCATCGGCTGAAACACGGAAACCTCCTTCAAGCCAGAACAAATCAATACCGCCAGAAATATCTTTGTTGCCGTACTCATTTATGTTAATGAGTTCCTGCATTTTTTCTTCACCCACTCTCCTTGCAATTTCCTGGTAAAACCATACAGACGAAAATTTAAATGCGTGTTTCATATCCATATCTTTATTCCATTCTATCCAGCCACGATCAACACCATCCCAACGAATGGTATCATTTTCATTTTTCACTGCCCCGGTTTCTATTCCGGCAAGTGAATTAAATATTTTAAATGTGGAAGCAGGAATAAATCTTTGTTCACATCTTTCGGAATTGTACCTTGTGTAACTATCATTCTTAAGGTCATACAAAACAAAACATCCGGTATGACCGTACTCATCAAAAAATTTTTTGAAGTCCTTTACTTCCTGATTCTGTGAATAAGTTAGAATTGACAAAAAATATACTAAAGAAAAAATAATTATTGTTCTCATAAATGAAATTCAGATTTATTTTGGATGAATTTTTATAAACGGGCTTACAAACATAATGCAGTGATATAACAAAGTAAATTTGATCGTTAACTAAATATTAACATGCTTAGGCTGATTGATAATTTAATAAACTACCGGATTAATTAATAAATGAGTATAATCATGCAATTTCAGCAGTTATAGAATTTTATTTAAGTTTAAGCAAAAGAATTATTGGAAGAATGCAGAGAAAGAAAAAATTATCATCTGAATTTATAAGCAAACTGGCTGAATTAGCCGGAGGGGTATTACAATCTGCGCAGTTTGATAAAATCATTTCCTTGTTAGATAAAGAAATTAAGCTACATTACTTTACTGCGTCATCGGAATCTAACCTTATTAGAATAATTGAGAATCAATTCGATAGAATTTTCTTTCTAAAAGAATGCCTTAACTATCCGCATCATATTGAAGTTCTTGTGAACCTGGCTTCAAACAGTAATTATCTTGCCGATATTCTTGTCCGTAACCCGGAATATTTTTTCATTATAACAAATCCTGATAAACTTAAAACTCCACTGAACGAGCAGGAATACTTTAATCTGATCAGTGATTCAGTAAACAGGTTTAAAACGTATGAAGGTAAAGTAAATGCACTAAGAAATCTAAAACGAAGAGAATTGCTCAGGATAGGAATAGCAGATATATATCTGAAAGGAAATCTTGAGCGTATAACAACAGAACTTTCATTACTTGCAAAATCCATCACTGCAGTTTTGTTTGATCTTTGTTATGAACAAATACTTGATAAACACATAATTAAAAATGTTTCAAATAAGTATTGTTTAATTGCATTAGGTAAACTGGGAGGCGGCGAACTAAATTACAGTTCGGATATTGATCTGATAGTTTTTACAAGTAAGAATAGCTTTATTGACAAACGCATTTATTACAACCAGCTTATAACAGAAACAGTTCAGCTTTTTATTGAACAGTCTTCTTCTCTTTCTTCAAAAGGATTTTTATACCGCGTTGATTTCCGTTTAAGACCAGACGGCAGAAATGCACCGCTATGCGACTCAATCAATCAATATCAGAATTATTATGAACTGCGTGGCGAAGATTGGGAGCGGCAGATGCTCATTAAATCCGGATTCATCGGCGGAAGTAATAATCTATATAAAAGGTTTTATTCATACATAGAAAAATTTATTTATCCTTCATCATTTTCAGTTTCTCCTTTACAGCAAATCAGAAAGTTGAAATCAAATATTGAAAAACGTATTGCCGGTGATGAAAATATAAAACTAATTCCCGGCGGCATTCGTGATATTGAATTCTCGGTTCAGGCATTGCAATTGCTTAACGGGGGAAAAAATAAGTCTATACAAACTGGTAATACATTGTCAGCTATAAAGGGATTATATAATTCAGGTTTGCTGAGCGACAATGAATCAATAACTCTTACCGGGGCATATATTTATTACAGAAAAATTGAGCACTTTCTTCAGTTGATGAACAATGCTCAGACCCACACAATTCCTGAATCCGGAGAACTCCCTGAAAAGATAAGTCATTATCTTGGATTTAAAACCTCTGCTGAATTCCGGCACAAGTTGAAATATTATCGTAAAGCAGTTTTAGAAATTTATCATTCTATAACAGGTGCTGATGAAATAAAATCTGATTCCGATTTTAACAGAATTAATTTTTCAGATAAAAAGCGGGCATTGGATAATTATAATTTCCTTCAGTATGGTAAAGGAATTTTTGGTTCTAAAAAATTTGATAACACAACAACTTTGCTTTTTGAAAATATTATAAATGATTTATTCAGATATTTAGAAAAATCAATTTCACCTGATTTAGTTATTGAAAACTTTGTGAGAATAATAAGATCAGCAACGTTTCCAAAAATCTGGTATAAGGAATTTGAAGACAAAAATTATTTTAAGCTATTTCTCCTATTGTGTGAATTTTCACAATATTCAATTAACCTGTTTGCAGAGGATAAATATTTAAGGGATCTTTTTCTTTCACGAAAATGTTTTTCAAAAATTGATAAAAGATATTTTCCGGTTCTTTCAACAAAGGAAATTCTTTTCATACTTTCATTTCAATACACTTCCGGAATGATAACTGCGGATAATGTCAATTCACTTCTTTCGGATTTTTTAATAGCTAAAATTGATGCGTCAGTAAGAATATTTTCCAAAGATAAAAAATGGAAAAATGATTTTATTGTTATTGCGATGGGGAGTCTAGGTGCAGAAGAAATAACTTTTAAGTCCGACATCGACCTGATATTTGTAGTTGATGGTATGAATAAATATCCACGTATTCAGAATGAATTCCAGGAGCTTCTTATAGGAATAAAAAAGGCATTGGCACCATTTGAAGTTGATTGCAGGCTAAGACCGGAAGGTCAAAGTAGTCAGCTTGTATGGGATCTCAATAAATACTCAGACTACCTGGTAGCCCGTGCCCGCATTTGGGAACTTCAGGCATTCCTGAAAGTCAATCTGATCTTTGGTAATAAAAAATTATTCAATACGTTGTTAAGTAAATATGTAGAAGTTGTAAAAAGTATTGATATAAATGATATCAAAATAGAAATGCTTGCAATGCATAAGAAACTTATTACATCAGACAATTATTCTGATTCGGTTAACATAAAAAAATGTCCGGGAGGATTAACCGAAGCAGAGTTTGTTATCTCTTATATTCTGTTAACAGATAGTAAGCTGGATTATAAATTTATGGCAGGACGAGGACGGATTTCCACAAATATTTTATCTTTGGTACGTCAAAATAAAAATGATTTAGAAATTCTTGTGACCAATTTCAGATTATTGAAAAGCATTGATTTGGCAAATCAAAATATATTCGACATAAAAACCTCGAGAATTCCTGCTGATACAGTTAAACTGAAAATGTTGGCTATATATTTAGGTTATAAAGATCATAAATCATTTTTGAATGAGTTGAATGGAATGATAATTAAAAATTCAAAAGTGTTTGAACGGATATTTAAAGTTTAAATATTGTCAACATCCTGAGTTCAAGTATATAAATAAAGCATGGAAAAGAAGCTGTTCATCTAAACAGCAAAAATTTATTTTGATTATTATTATTACGTAACTTATTAGTTTTTATGAATCTCATAACAAAATACTATTACATTCTCACTGGTCTTGCAGCTTTTATTGTTTACTTATTTACGCTTGCACCTTCAGTAATTCAGATTGATACCGGAGAACTGGCTGCAGTTCAGGCAACACTTGGGATTGCACATCCAACCGGATATCCGCTTTATACAATAATCGGATATCTATTCTCAAAGATCCCATTACCATTCACTATTATATATCAGTTAAATCTGCTTGCTGCTATTTACTGTGCGGTCGCCGTTTCAATATTTACGTATACCGCAAAGTTTATTCTTGATAACATAGAATTTTTAACAACTCAGAAAAAAAGCAGTGAACAGAAAAAAAGAAAAAAAGATAAAAAGCAAAAAGTTCAGGATACAAAACAAGCTTGGACTTTAATTGAGTATAATGATTCAATAAAAATATTAAGCGCAGTATTAGCAGGATTGACATTGGCTTTCAGTAAAACATTCTGGTTCCAGAGTACGTCTGTTGAAGTTTATTCGTTTCATTTGCTGTTAATGAGTTTGATAATACTTTCACTCTTAAAGGCTTTTGTAAACAATAGTGAATCATCCGGGGATATAAAATCAAAAAGCTGGTTGTGGTTTGCCTTTTTTCTTGCACTTGGATTTACAAATCATATGACAACATTACTAATACTTCCGGGAGTTGCTTATCTATACTTTAATCGCTGGGGATTTAACAAGCAGAGTTTTCGCCGGATAGGAATAATGCTGCTCGTGTTTTTTCCTATATTGATTTTAATTTATGCTTATTTCCCGATCCGAGCTTCACAGCAACCGTATCTTAATTGGGGAAATCCTGTTGACTGGGAACGCATTATCAGGCATGTTAGCGGATTTCAATACCAGGTCTGGCTCTTTACTTCAACAGAGGCAGCAAAAAAACAGCTTGAATATTTTATTAATAATTTGCTAACTGAATTCTCAATCACTTCATTAGTTATTGTGGTCGGAATTGTGGTTACATTTTTAAAATCCAGGAAGCTTTTTATCTTTCTTTCGATATCATTTTTATTCACTGTTTTGTATTCGATTAATTATGATATAAATGATATTGATGCATATTTTCTGCTTGCTTATGTAAGTCTTACCTATTTCAGTATTTTAGGATTTGCCAAAATATATTATGAATTATCAGAGAATAAAACTATAAGAAAAATTGCAATTATTGTTCTTATACTACCAGTATTAATTCAGGCTTATGTCACTTATGATAAGATAGATCAAAATGAAACGTTTGTTTATGAAGATTATACTAAAGCTTTAATGAACAGCGTAGAACAGGATGCAATTATTTTCAGTTATCAATGGGATTATTTCCTTTCAGCATCATGTCAAAATATTGGTTTAAACAAGCTATTACAGCAAGAGAGGTTAACTCAAAGGCATCGGTAGAAACAGCCTCTAAGACATAATTCTTTTGCAGACCGTTCTTTAATCCATTAGCGAGTAATTTGAATTCTACGCCCGATTTATCGTCAGAGTATTTATGAAGCCCCCAGTGCATTAATTTTCCGCAAATCTTTGTGCCCATCCCTTTTTTCAGATACTGGAGAATCGCTGTTAAAGGCAAAACAAAGTGATCGGTAAAGAAATTAAACCCGGCAGAGTAGACACCCATATTTGAAATTGCCAGCTCTTTCCCGAGAGGGTAAATCTCTCTCATTTGCAGTGGATAACATGTACGAAAGCCGAATTTTTCAGAAAATTGTATTTTCAGTGCATCTTTACAAGACGCTTTTTTCCATAAACCATTTTTCAGGATCCTGGCATTGGCCTCACCTATCTCGTAAATTATTTCATAGGTAGATTCCGGTTTATCGAATATGGCATTCATAACCATTACAATATTGGCTGTGAGATAATGATCAAATTTATCCTGTGCATATTTAATAAATGGAGCGGGAAGTCCCGAATGAAACCCGGCTTGCGTTATGAAAATCCTTTCATGAGAAACAACACTTTCGCGATATTTCTCAAGCTTATCCACCACATCACCCCGCACAAGGATATCCATGATGTCGGTACCGGTCGCAATTGCAGCTTCAGCTATTGTTCCCATGCAATCAGGAGTTGTTGTTGTAACAATTGCCAGATCCACGTTTTTGAAAGCACTGATAAGACTCTCTTTGAGGGTAGCATCAGCATATACGGTTATTATCTTTCGGTCAGGATATTCATTCCTAAGCATTTTTGCAAAATTTTCCGCCTTACCCACATTGCGTCCCGAGATTGCAATATCCGAGTCAGTGTGTTTCAAAAGGTTCCGCGACAACATCTTTCCAACGCCTCCATACCCACCCAGCACCATTATTCGTTTTTGCATAATTTCTTTTTATTCAGTCGCTATTTGCGGATGTTTTCCAGGCTTGCAGCCAACCTGATTTACATTAAACCACCCATTCCGGAAGCAGTAAAACAAAAAAGGTGATTGAAAATAAGGGTGTGGGTATTGCCGCCTGTTTTTCTTCACTGTTTGATTGACTTGTGTATGGGTTCAAAAGTAATCAATTATATGATTTTTGACTGTATGTTTAGCCCCTGTTCCCATAAGGCTCTGCCATAGCCGAGGATATCCTGCAAGACTCTGCCTTAATTAGT
>JAWOIK010000023.1:0-4923 GCA_046484705.1 Ignavibacteriaceae bacterium
GTAAGCTTAAGTGCTTCAGCAGCCTGCTCTTTATATTCCCAGCTTCTCCACAATATACTTGAACAAGATTCCGGAGAAATAACCGAGTACCAGCAATTTTCAAGCATCAAAATTCTGTCGCCTACTCCAATTCCTAAAGCTCCACCGCTTGCACCTTCACCAATAATTACAACAATTATTGGAACTTTTAAACGGCTCATTTCAAAAAGATTTTTTGCAATTGCTTCAGCCTGTCCGCGTTCTTCGGCTTCAAGTCCGGGATAAGCACCAGGTGTATCCAGCAAGGTAATTACCGGTTTATTAAATTTTTCTGCCAGTTTCATTAATCGAAGAGCTTTCCTGTAGCCTTCGGGATTCGGCATTCCAAAATTCCTGTAAAGATTTGATTTTGTATCGCGTCCCTTTTGATGACCTATCATAACAACTTTATGTTCGCCTAAAAGTGCAAGACCGCCAACGATAGCTTTATCATCTTTAAAAGCTCTGTCGCCATGAAGTTCAACAAAACTGTCTGTCATAGCTAAGATGTAATCAAGAGTGAAAGGTCTGTCCGGGTGCCGGGCGAGCTGAACACGCTGCCACCGGGAAAGGTCCTTGAATAATTCTTCTTTAAGCTGTTTTACTTTTCCTTCGATCCGGATTATCTCTTTCTCAATATCAAGGTTATCCGAATACTTTTTCATTTCCTCGAGTTTTGCTTCCAGTTCAACTATAGGTTTTTCAAAATCTAAAATTGTCTTTGCCATAATAATTATTTACTCCACATCTTAATTAATGATTTTCCAAGTATATCCAGATCGAACCATATATTTTGATTTTTTGCATAAAAGATATTCTGTCTTTCAATTTCACTTTCATCTGCAGTCTGAATATACCACAACCCGGTTAATCCTCTTTTACCAAGGTAGGTTGAAATTTCAGGATTCAACTCCTTAACTCCCACCAGGCTAAATTTTCCTATGAAAACTGAAGGCATTTTCAATATGAACTCAGAAAAATCGGTTTTCTTTCCTGTAAGTTTTGATTTGAAAAATATGAAAGGATAGATCAAAAACAAAACTAAGCCGGAAGCGATAACATCAGAACTTCTTTTAATGAATTTATTCAGCGGACTTGTGATGCCATAATTAAGTTCAAACAATGGAAGATCATCCAGTAACGTAACAGCGGTTTTGCCTACTATAATATCAAGATTGCTTCCAATAATTTTAAACTCAACATTTTTATCCTGATTACCTGATACAATCTCGATCATTTTATTATAAGTAATTTGTTCCGATGAAAAAATTACTTCGTTTATCTTATGTTCCTTAATTACTTTCGATAAATTTATATCAGTTCCTACAACCTCAAACCCATTGATATTCTGACCAACATCTTTATTTGAAAATCCTACAAGGCCAATAAAAGAATATATATCCGTTCTCTTTTTCTGCAGCTTTGTCGCAATGTTTACTGCCGTGTTATCCGTACCTACAACCAGTGAACGTTTTTGTCTGTGTTCACTCCTGCCTGATCCAATCCCAAAAAATAATTTTGCAATAACACGCCACATTGGCAGCGAAATGAAAAGTATTATATATGCAATAAGTACTAAAGCACGACTGAATGCATATTGCTTAAAAAAGAACGTAAGAGATGTAAGAGCCATTAAACTAATAAGAGTAGCTACCAGATTTTTCATAACGGACAAAGTCTTCCGGCTGTATGTACCTGTTAATGAAGAAATAAATAAGTGTAAAACAACAGGCAGTATGTATACTATAGGAACTGCAAAATCCGGGAATCCTATCCAGTCCGAATACTTTTTAACAAAGCTCTCCCCGATTAAAAGAGCAAAAACAAAAATCAGGGAATCAATCAGCATCGATGCTACGATAAGTTTTATTTTTCCAAAATAAGCAAACAGCTTTCTCACAATAATTGCAGTTTGTAAAATGAGTTCAACAAGCAATGATGTTGAAAGATGTTTCTTAACAAATAAATGCATGGCATTGTAAAAAACTTTTGTTTCATCTATTGTACTTCTTTTTGTGCTTTCACCTTTGTAATGAATTATTTGAGCCGAATGTACATAATATACTTTGTATCCGGATTTTTGAATACGATAACATAAATCAAGATCTTCGCCATACATAAAAAACTGTTCGTCAAATCCGCCAACTTTTTCATATACTTCTTTTCTCATCATCATAAAAGATCCGGATATTGCATCAACTTCATATGTTTGATTTTCATCAAGATAAGTAAGATTGTATCGTGCAAAAATTTTACTTTTGGGAAACAGTGTGCTTAAGCCTGTAACCTTTGTAAATGATGTCCATGGACCGGGAAAACTTCTTCTGCATGGAAGTTGAAACGTTCCGTCGGGATTCAGAATTTTACAGCCTGCTAATCCTGCTTCCGGTGTTTGATTGAAGAAGTCAATCATCCTGGAAAAAGTATCCTCCGCTACAATCGCATCCGGATTTAGAAGGAGAATAAATTTCCCCCGGGCTTTCTCTAAACCTAAATTGTTTGCTTTTCCAAATCCCAGGTTGGTTTCATTAACTATTAAGTTGATTTGCGGATATTTATCGCGGAGAAATTCCACACTTCCATCATCCGAAGCGTTGTCAACAATTATTATTTCAGATTGGATTCCCGATGATGCTTTTTGAATGGAGTCAAGAAGATTCTGAAGAAAAACTTTTACATTATAATTTACTATTATGATCGAAAGATCCAAGTAATTCACCTTAAAGAATTCCGAATATACTTCTTAAACGAAGTTTCCAAACCATAATTACGGCTTCGTGAACTATCTTCTTAGACATCTTAGATGTTCCTTTTACACGATCCATAAAAACAATTGGTATTTCTTTAATCTTAAATCCTTTTTTATAAGCTTTAAATGTCATCTCAATTTGAAATGAATATCCGTTCGATTGAACTTTATCGAGATCAATACTTTCCAGCACTTTTCTTCTGAAACATTTATAACCGCCGGTAGCATCTTTAATAGGCATTCCGGTAATAATTCTTGTATAAACACTGGCAAAAAAACTTAATAACAAACGACTCATAGGCCAGTTAAGAACGCGCACACCGTTTATATAACGACTACCCAGTACAAGGTCGAAATCTTTTATGGCTTTAAGAAAATTAGGTATTTCAGAAGGCTCATGTGAAAAATCTGCATCCATCTCAAAAATATAACTGTAATTATTCGCAAGCGCATATTTAAACCCTGCGATGTAAGCAGTTCCCAGTCCAAGTTTTTTCTCCCGTTGAATTAAATGTATTCTTGAATTCGTTTTTTGCAGATCAATTACAAAACCGGCAGTACCATCCTGTGAATTATCATCTACTATCAGAATGTCAACGGAATCATCCTGCGAAAGAACGATGGGAACAAGTTTAGGAAGATTATCCATCTCGTTATACGTTGGAATTATTACAAGGGTTTTATGTTCAGCCATCTTATAAATTGTTTAACTGTTCGATTGTCTAATTGCACTTATGTTTGATCAAAATATCTTATTGAAATGAAAACATTGAAACCAATTTAACCATCAATTAGTCTTTTGATTAGAGTACATAAAAATAATTAATTATAATGTCCTTTTCCGAAGATCACCACAAATATTGTTCTGAATAAAATTTTCATATCCATTCTAATCGACATATTTTCTATATAAAACAAATCGTAACGGAGTTTTATTTTAACATCTTCAATCGATTCATCATATTTGTGCTTTACCTGTGCCCAGCCTGTAATTCCGGGACGAACTTTTAATCTTCTTTTATAATAAGGAATTTGTTCTGAAAGTTTTTCAACAAAAAATGGTCTTTCAGGCCGCGGACCAACCAGACTCATTTCACCTTTCAGCACATTATACATTTGAGGCAGTTCATCTATTCTTAACGCTCTCAATATCCTTCCTACCTTTGTAACACGCGGATCATCTTTTTGAGACCAGACAGGACCAGTATGTTTTTCCGCGTCTTCATACATCGATCTGAATTTAATCATCTTAAAAGGTTTTCCGTTCTGTCCGCTTCTTTCCTGTTTAAAAAAAACGGGACCTTTACTATCGAGTTTTATTGCAATAGAACTAATTAATATTACAGGTAAGTTAACAGTAAGTAAAACAAGAGAAACTATAATATCTAAAATACGCTTTAATTTTTTTTCCCATTCAGGCATTAGTTCCGGCATAATATCAATAAGCGGCATTCCATATATCTGACTCGTTCGTGCCTGTCCGCTTAATATTTCATAAAGATCCGGAACTATTTTTAACTTAATATCTCTTCCTTCGGTTTTAGAAATTACTTCAACGAGAACATCATGATTTTCCTTTTCAAGAGCGATAATTATTTCCTGAACTTTATGTTTTTGAATAAGCTCTGTAAGATTATTAACTGTTCCTTCAACCTTAATATTTTTATAACTCCGACCCATATTTTCATTATGTACAGCCACAAAAGCTTCGGGATCTATCCCAAGTCCCCGGTGTTCAGTTAAGGTATCAACCACTTCAAACGCTCTCTCGTTATAACCGACAATAAGTGCACAGCGTCTGCCGATACCTTTTATTAGCAAACTACGTTGCACACTTCTGATAATTAACCGTCCAATACCAACCAGGAAGAATAAAAACCCCCAATAAATAAAAATTAAAATCCGGCTTGCGGAATCGACACCTGTTAAATAATCATCTATAAAGATGCCGAAAAAAAGTATAAATATTCCCACAAAAGTTGCTTTGAACAAAGTTGAAAGTTCATCGAACCGTGAAGCGGCGAACCATGTCCGGTACATTCCCACGAAAGTAAAAATTATAAGCCAGTAAAAATAAATTGCAAACATTGGCAGGTATAGTTCCGGCATAATGACAAGATCGAACAAACCGGATTCAACACGGAAAGCGAAGAAGA
>JAWOIK010000058.1:0-11983 GCA_046484705.1 Ignavibacteriaceae bacterium
AACGAAACATATAAGAAAATTCCAGGAATGCATGAGATTGCTGCAAAACATGATTTAGTGCTTTTGGTAAATCCGGTCTTCTCATATTTCGGCAATCCAGGTTTATCCCCGGAAGCAGTTGATTATGTTGATGAATATTGTGATGGTAAAATGGATGTTTATCTTAACAAAGGTTTCATGAAGTTAAGACGAGACGGCGGAAATGATATCAACACTCCTTCCTGTAAAGCTGTATCAAGAGTGGTAGTTATATCTCCGTACAATGAAATAATTCTTCCATGCTACCATTTCAGAAATGATAAGATTACAATTGACAGACCAATAAAAGAAATCCGTCAATCAGAAAAGTTAAAACATTTTAAAAAGATGGAAGGCAGATTCGATTTTTGTCAGGGATGTACTGTCAATTGCTACTTTGAACCTTCATTTGCATTTCCGACAAACCTTTATGCAATATCAAGTTTGACGTCCAAATTTAAGTACAGTTATAATAAGCTGGTAAAACAAAAAATCCGTAAGATCAAAACTTCTAACTCCATAGAAAAATAATGCGACTTATCATTTCAGCTATTTTAGTTATTGCATCAATTAGTTTTTCTCAAAATAAAAAAGAATGGTTCCCGGAAAATCTTAATATTCAACCTTTTACTGCAAATTTTCTTGAACCTAAAGCAGGCGCTTTATTTGCATTGAATGAAAATAAAATAAGACTAGATATCGGAAGGTCACAGGATATATTACAAATTAAGTTTGAAGATCTGACACTTTCAGCAGGTGTGGATTTGTTTACTTATACAAGATTAAGAAGTGCAGAGAATTTTAAGTTCCCCGTTGAAACGATTGATTATCTTTTTGGCATTAATACCGGATATAAAAAATTACTTTACGGAAATGAATTCGGATTCAGATTCAGGTTCAGTCATATCAGTGCTCATCTTGTCGACGGACAATATGATGAACAGAATTCTGAATGGAGGGATGGAAGAAATCCTTTTGTATTCAGTAAAGAGTTTGTTGAATTATTCCCTTATTTCAGCACTAAAGGATTTAGGATATACGCGGGGTTAACTTATATTCTGCATAAAATTCCTGTAGACATTAAGAGAGGTATATACCAAATAGGTTTTGATTACAACATTTTACCATTTTCTTCGGATTTATTAACGCCATTTATTGCTTATGATTTTAAGGTGAATGGAATAAATTCATATGTTGGAAACAATACATTTACAGCAGGATTAAAATTTGGAGGATGGAATAAAAAAGGAATTCGTGTTCATTTCACTTACATCTCGGGTTATAGCGTACATGGCGAGTATTATGATCTCAGAGAAAATTATGCAAACATAGGATTCAACCTGGACTTATAATGTCAGAAGTAAATTACGTTTATACAACAACTGCGAAACAGCTAAAAGCTAAAAAAATAAAAAGCAATTTAATCCATATCGGATTATTTATAATTACTTTTATTACTACAACCTTAGCCGGAGTTGAATGGACTACCGGAAGACCGGGTCCATACGAGTTGTCAATTATAATTGAAAAGGGCCTGCCATATTCAATTAGCATTATGCTAATAATAACTTTTCATGAGTTTGGACATTTCTTTGCTGCTGTGTATCATAAAGTAAAATCCACACTGCCATTCTATATCCCGTTTCCCCCAATTCCAATATTTATAAATTTTGGAACTCTGGGTGCAGTTATAAAAACAAAATCACCCATTTACACAAAGAAAGCAATGTTTGATATTGGTGTTGCCGGTCCGATCGCAGGATTTATCGCAACTATTGCAATTCTTATATACGGATTTATGAATGTTCCCGGAATAGAGTATCTTCTCAGCATTCACCCCGATTACCTTACTGAAGAATATGGAAAATCAGGTCTGAGTTTAGTATTTGGTGACTCTATTTTATTTCTTTTCTTCAAAGAAATATTCGTTAGTAACAATATGTTTTTCCCGCCAATGACTGAGATCTATCATTACCCCTATTTAACAGCCGGGTGGTTTGGATTGTTTGTCACATCAATGAATATGATTCCGGTTGGGCAATTAGATGGCGGGCATATCTCATACACAATGTTTAGCGATAGAAAACACTATAATATTTCAGTTGTAAGTTTTTTACTTTTATTCATACTTGGTATTACCGGTATGGTAGAAGCTCTGCTGGAGATGAATCTTGGGTTCGGATGGTCAGGCTGGCTCTTCTGGGCATTAGTTTTATACTTCATAATCAAATTAAAACATCCGCCGGTAATGGACACAACTCCATTGGATAATAAAAGAATGATTCTTGGTTACATAAGTTTTATAATTTTTGTTTTAAGTTTTTCTCCTGCACCAATTGTGCTTAATTTAGTGGGGCAATAATATAAACCTTTATTTTTACCTTGCAGCAGTTAGTATGTAATTAAATATTTAAGTATGAAAAAAACATTCTTACTGATTTTTATATCGGCTATAACTTTTATATCCTGTGAAAAAGATTTCACAGGTGTCATCGATTATGAAGTTTATCCCTATCAGGTCACTACAGTATCACCCTCAGGTAATATTCTGTTTAATGTGCAGGATTCTCTTATCACCATAAAACTTGATTTTACATCTTTAAGTAAAGTCAGCCAGGTTAGTTTCGATATTTTTTCATCAGCCAATGTAAGATTGAATCAGCAGCGGATATTACTTCATGATAATGGTTTGCCAGAGTTTGGAGATAATGTTCCTAACGATAATAAATTTGCAAATAAGTTCCCTTTAAGTTCTCAATATCCTATCGGCACATATTATATAAGGTATTACATTGCGGATCAATTAGCGGGTGATAAATTAATTGCACAGAGTTCATTTATTTACGATAACGGACAAACAAATGTGGCACCTGTATTATTAAATCTTAGCATTCCTGATCAGGTAAACCTAGGCGAAACATTCATATTTTCAGTTGAAGTGGTAGATGAGAATGGTTTAAATGATGTTCAGATTGTATTTTTTGAATTATTCAGACCTGATGGAAGCCAGGTAGAAGTAAATCCGGGTAATACAAGGTTCCTAATGCATGATGATGGCAACTTTGAAATTTTTGGAGATGAAGTTGCTGGTGATGGAATTTATTCATTCAAAAATTCATTTGGTGTAGATGCAACAATCGGGACATGGCGTTTTGAATTTCAGGCAGAGGATCGCGGAGGCTTATTAAGCAATAAAATAATTCATACTATTATCGTACAATGAAATTAAAATATTATTTATTCTCACTACTGTTT
The DNA here is from genome assembly GCA_046484705.1 of Ignavibacteriaceae bacterium. Lineage (GTDB taxonomy): Bacteria > Bacteroidota > Ignavibacteria > Ignavibacteriales > Ignavibacteriaceae > JAGXRK01. The sequence goes on from JAWOIK010000058.1 coordinate 3,274, forward strand.
CTTATTTCCGGAATAGCTTTTTCACAGATCAGCCCTGAAAATTATTTAATCGGTGAAGAATATTCACAACTTCAAAAAATCAGTTCTTCAAATCCAACCAGTAATACTATTACCGATATAATTACAGTTAATGATTCACTTGTATGGATTGGTACCAGCAGGGGTGTAAGCCTTTCTACTGATCGCGGTGAAACATGGACAAACTTTTATGGTCATCCGGAATTTGGTACAGATAATGTTTCTGCAATAGGATATAATGATGGGGTTTTTTGGGCTGCTACTGCCAGAACTGTTGAACAGAACAATCAGCAGTTACCGCAAGGCACCGGTTTAAAGTATACTACTAATCTTGGTGAAAACTGGAAATCAATCCCGCAGCCGCTTGATAATCCAAATGATACAACTGTACAGTACGGCATAAATGTTTTACGTGCTCTACCTGTTACCGTGGCAATTCAAAATCTTGCTTATGATATTGCATTTACACCGGGTACAATCTGGATTTCAACATTTGCCGGCGGCTTACGAAAAGTTGAAATTGATAGTTTGATGACAAATGAAAATTATCCCTGGCAGCGTGTTGTACTTCCTCCGGATAATCGGAATTCAATTATGCCGACAGATGAACTGGAATTTTGTTTATCCCCTGTTCCGGGTAATTTTTGTTCAGTTGGAAATTTAAATCATAGAGTATTCTCGGTTATATCAACAGATGATAATACCTTATATGTCGGCACTGCAAACGGAATTAATAAATCAACCGATAATGGAATAAGCTGGGTAAAATTTAATCATCAAAACCAGGATGAACCGATCAGCGGAAATTTTATAACTGCGTTAGGTTATAATTCTGCTAATAATACTGTATGGGGTTCAACCTGGAAAGCTGAAGATCCTGATGAATTTTATGCTGTGAGTTTTTCGGGTAATGGCGGCGAAAGTTGGGCTACAACACTTTATGATGAACGCCCGCACAATTTTGGATTTAAGGGTACTCAGACAATGGTTCCAACGGATAACGGTATATTCAGGACGAGAGACGATGGTAAAACCTGGATTACACCCGGAGTTATTTTTGATCCTGAATCAAATGTAACACTAAACACAACAGTATTTTTTAGTGCCGCTTCACAGGGTACAGATGTTTGGGTTGGTTCAAATGATGGGTTGGCAAGAATAAGAGAAAATGGATTCTGGCAGGGAATCTGGAAAATTTATTTAGCTTCATCTCCACTAACATCTGATAATGAAACTTATTGTTATCCTAATCCATTTTCACCCAGGCAGGATCAGTTAAAAATTAAATACAGCACCGGTAATCAGGATGCAAAAGTTACAATCCGTGTTTACAATTTTGCAATGAATTATGTTTCAACAGTTATACAGAATGCTCCAAGAAATAAAAACATTGAAAGTACTCCGGATTATTGGGACGGACGGGACGCTAAAGGCAACTATGTTCCTAACGGTGTTTATTTTTATTGTGTTGAAGTAAGTGGAATGGAACCTGTTTTCGGAAAAATATTAGTGCTTCAGTAAGAGGATAAATGAAAATTTTCATAACAATATCAATAATACTTAGTTCCGTTTTTCTTAATGCACAGCCGGCATTCAATGAAATGGCTGTGAATCCCGGTGCTTTCAGCAGAATTGGTTTCGGTGCACGTGGAATTGGGATGGGTAACGCTATGAGTGCTGTAACTAATGGAAATTTAGTTTCTTATTATAATCCTGCAGTAACTGTTTTTCAAAAAGATAATTCATTCCACACATCTTACACCTTTTTATCTTTAGACAGATCACTAAACTTTTTAAATTTCACAAGAAAATTTGATTTTTATTCGTCAAGAGATACAACAACAGTTGAAAGAAAACCTACTTCAACTGCCGGAGTAAGTATTGGAATAATAAATTCCGGAGTTGGTAAGATTGATGGATATGATAATAACGGATTGAAGACAGAAGAACTCTCAACCTCTGAAAACCAGTTTTTTCTGAGTCTTGCTAATAGATTTTCTGACAAGTTATCAGTTGGTATTTCAGCAAAATTCTATTATTACAAATTGTATGAAGATATTACATCAACAGGAATCGGACTGGATATCGGTTTACTATATAGTTTAAATGATGAATGGAATATTGCTGTAATGATTGCAGATATTAATAGCAAATATGATTGGGATTCCGCACCGGTTTATGAACGCAACGGCATTATAACCAAAGATAAATTCCCTGTGTTAAAAAAAGTTGGAGTAAGTTATTTTAGTAAAGAAACGGGATTGCTCACTGCTGTGGAATTTGAAAACTCGGTTTCAGGTGTAAATATTTTACGCTTTGGTGCAGAATATAATATTCACGAAAATTTATTTATCAGGGCTGGAATGGATCAATGGAATCTAAGTAATACAGATTGGCCGGTTAGACCATCAGCCGGATTTTCATATTTCAAACAATTCGACAGCATTTTTGCAGGTGTGCATTATGCTTTTCAGTTGGAACAATATTCTTCTTCCGACAGGCATATTGTCGGAATAAATATTAATTTTTAATGCATAAACACTCTTTAACTTTTTTAATAACCCGCTTGCCGAATGGCAGGTTAAACGATTAAAAATATGATCAGACTAATTTTTATTTTTATATTTTCAGCATCAACATTATTTGCACAATCAGCCGGTAATACCGGTTTATCGTTTTTAAAATTTGGATATGGTGCAAGGAATATTGCATTAGGTGATGCAGGATCGGTTGCATCCAATGATATAACCTCACTGTTTTATAATCCCTCCAGACTGTCGAATATGGAAAATTCTGAAGTGTTTTTCATGCACAACGAGTGGATACAGGATGTGAGAAGTGAAGTATTCGGAATACGGTCAATAGTGTTTGGTATTCCGTTAGCACTCGGTTTTAATGTTACCACTGTTAGCGATATAGAAGTTAGAACAAAACCGGGTGAACCTGATACAAAGTTTAATGCAAATTATTTCTTTGGAAGTCTCTCTACCGGATTTGATTTAAGTGATGATCTGGCATTTGGAGGAACATTCAAATATATATACGAAGGTATGTTATCTGATGAAGCAACAGGATTTGCATTTGATTTTGGTGCATCATATAGAACTTCTTATAAAGGTTTATCAGTGGCGGCAGTAGTTCGAAATCTTGGTTCGATGAATGATTTAAGGTTCGAAAGCACAAAGCTTCCTTCCGAATTAAGAATTGGTCCTGCTTATAATATCAAAATTGCCGATACCAAATTTGATTTAACAACTGTTGCAGAGTATCATAAATATTTTGATGATGATGAAAACCATATAAATCTTGGCGCTGAAATCGTGTACGATAATCTTCTTGCTTTTAGAGGAGGATACCAGACTGGTTATGAATCCAGAAATTTTACAGCAGGTGTTGGTTTGATGTGGGGGAACCTGAAGTTTGATTATGCATTTCTGCCGTTTCAATTGGGATTAGGAAATGCTAATCTTTTTTCTTTACAATTTAAGTTCTGATAATTTATCCTTTCCGATTAAGTTCTGTAAGTGTTATTTTTCAATAACTAATTGCAGATTCTTTTCATAAAATAAGTACACTTATGCTTGAATTTTTTCAGTACAATGGTAAAAACTTATCCCCTGAAGAGTGGGATGAGTTTGTTGAACACTCGGACAATGGTACACTTTTCAATAAAAGACAATTCCTTAATTATCATGACAAAAACAAATTTAACGATGTTTCAATTTTTGTAAGAAAAAACGGGAAATTGTTCTCCGTCTTCTCTGCTGCATTAATTGAAAGAAATGGAATTAAAGTCCTTGCCTCACATCCGGGAGCATCTTATGGCAGCTTTGTTTACAACTCTGACCTGAATTTCAGGGAAGCACACGATTTGGTTGAATACTTACTTGAATATGGGAAAATAAAAAAAGCAGACCGTATTCAATTAACACTTGCACCAATAATTTACCAAACTAAGTACTCAAACTATATTGACTTTGCACTAGTAAGGAATGGATTTAGTTATCTAAAAAGGGAAGTGTCAAGTATCGTACAGCTTGATTTTAATCAGGATGATTTACTTAACACGTACCGAGCAGAAGCAAGAACAGCAACTAAAAAAGCTTTAAAAAAGGGAGTTGAAATAATTGAGACAGATCGGTTTGATGAATATTATGAAATCCTTAAAAAGAATCTGAAGCTAAGGCATGGTGTGAATCCGGCACACACTCTTGATGAATTAAAAAAGCTTAAGAAAATGTTTTCAAATGAAATCAGGTTATGGGGTGCCTTCTTAAAAGATACTTTAATTGCTGGCGTGTGCAATTTTTCGGTAAATAAAAATGTTGTGCTTGCATTTTACATAAGCCATGATGAAGCATACCAGGAATTTCGTCCTGTCAATCTATTATTTTATGAAATTATGAAACAATACCGGACTGAAGGGTACAGGTTTCTGGATTTCGGAATATTTACAGTTGTTATGGAACCAAACTGGGGTCTTGGACGGTTCAAAGAAAATTTTGGTGCCCGTGGAATATTCAGGGATACTTTTATTAAAGATATCTGATGCTTAAAATTCTTCATATTGCTCCAATTAATTTTGCAGGAGTACCTTACACTTTTCATGAAATGCATAATGCAGTTGGTGACCACTCACGAATCGTGACTCTACATAAAAATGATAAGGACTTTCCTGAAGACATCTGTCTGAATCTTCCCTTACCTGAGTTCGAACTGGCAAAAAAATGGCGTAGTAAGAAAATAAAAAATGTTGAATCACAATTCTCTAATAAACTTCATTACTTTAAACCAAATAATATTCTGGAGAAAATTTATTTTAAAACAAACGATGCATCCCGCAAAAAAATAGTTACACAAACAATTAATAATTACAGGCTTGATGAATTTGACATCATTCATTATGACGGGGGATTAGATTTTTACCGGAATTCAGAACAAGCAGTTAAATGGAAAAAACAAGGAAAGAAAATTATTTGTGTTTATTATGGAAGTGATCTACGTTCCCGTGGTCTTATAGAGGAAATGGACAATTTATCCGATCTAAATATCACTTCTGAATACGATCATCTCGCATTAAAACCTGATCTTAATTATTTATTTTATCCATATGATCCATCAGAACTGCCTGAAAGAAAAATCATTGATGATGGAATCACAAGGATTGTGCATTCACCATCTAACCGAAAATTTAAGGGAACAGATTTGATCATCTCCGCGATTGAGAAAGTCAAAAAGGAAATTAATATAGAATTTCTATTATTGGAAAATCTCCCTAGACAAAAGGTATTAGAAATAAAAGCTGAAGCTGATATTTGTATCGATCAGGTGGGTGGAAAAATGGGAGGAACAGGTTATGGTAAAGCGGGGCTTGAAACACTTGCAATGGGCATTCCTACAATAACCAATATGACAAATGATTTTGCAAAATGGCTGCCGGAAAATCCATTTGTCCTAGCGAATAATGCTGAAGAATTATATTTGAAATTAAATGAACTTATTGAAAGTAAAGAATTTAGAAATGAATCAGGTGAAAAAGGGAAAGCCTGGGTTGAAAAATACCATGGTTTAATATCTGTTGATAGGCGGTTAAAGGAATTGTATAAAGAGTATAAAATCATTTAACCATCTTTTCAACTAATTCTAATAATTTTATTGACTCGTTTTCCCAATTCATTTCCCTTTCTATAGCAATTCTGCCATTATGCGAATGTTTTAAAATTAAGTCATTATTGTCAAGATAAAGCTCTATCTTTCTCACTATCTCTTTCAGATCATCGGGATTAACAAAAAACCCACATTCAATTTTGCCTAATTCTTTTCTTATTGGTTTGATGTCAGAGTAAATAAATGGTTTTCCACATGCCATGTATTCAAATATTTTTATAGGCAATGAATTCCTGTATATAAAATTTCGTACTCTTAAATCGAAACAAATGTCAACTTCTTTAATCATTTCCGAGATTTTATCATAATCAGTCCAATTTTTTAAACTGAATTTTACTTTGTTCTGGCTATTGATTAATCGATTAAATATTATTTCTTCATCTGCATAACTAAATTTTCCCACAATAATTAATTCTACATTTAGTTCCGGTCTCTGTTTTGCTAATAATAGGGTGGCGTTAAATAACTGTAATATTCCTCGTTCGAATGTAATGATACCAGCATAGCAAAGTTTAATAATTCCTCCAGTCATAGCCGGGGGTGAGTTCTTAAAATATTTTAAAACAGGATAATAACCAATAATGATTTTACTTTTAAAAGGAGCAATAACTTTATATCTACTCAGTTTTGAATTTTCACCAACTATAATTAAATCAGAAAAGTTAGATGCAGCAATATTTGAAATAAATAAAATGAGATAACTGAAAAATCTTTTTAATAATTTGAACTTGAAAGCAACATTCTCCGGGTACCATTCAGTAACATCATAAATAATTTTGCAATCCTTATTCGCTTTTAATGTAGCTCTTGCCGCAAAAATTGTTAACGGTTGAGAGCAAAATATTAAATCGGGTTTAATTTTTAATAAAATGGAGCGGAACCCTGCTATCTTCTCTTTTTTGTTTGAATAGTTAGTGAAGCCAATAACGTTAACACCATGTCTAATTGTATTGATTTCTGTTAGTGAAGAGATAATATAGACATCGTATTTTATAGATAAAGACAATCCGAATTTCCAGAATATCCTGTCATCAAACGGTGAATGGCCTGATGTCAGGATAGCAATCTTCTTTTTTTCTATACTCAATTACTTAACTCAATATTTTGTAAATTTATTTCAATCAATAATTCTATTAATCAGCATATGAAAAATAAAAATAAAATTTCCGTTACAATAATAACATATAACGAAGAAGAAAATATCCGTGAATGTCTGGAAAGTGTAAAATGGGGTGATGAAATTATTGTCGTGGATTCTGAAAGTACTGACAAAACGGTAGAAATAGCAAAACAGTTTACTGATAAAATATTTATTCGTAACTGGGAGGGATTTGCTTCACAGAAAAGTTTCGCTATGAACCGGGCTTCGAATGATTGGGTTCTTAGTCTGGATGCGGATGAAAGGGTAACGCCGGAATTAGCAAATGAGATCCTATCATTCGAATTGGATAATTATGAGGGTTACAAAATAAAACGTGAAAACTATTTTATTGGAAAAAAAATAACAGGATGCGGATGGGGAAATGATTACCAGGTAAGGTTATTTAAAAAAGAAAAGACTAAACTTTCTGAAAGGCTTGTACACGAGGGATTTATCGTTGAAGGCAAACTGGGTGAGCTAAAACATCCCATCAAACATTTTTCATATAGGAATCTGAAAGATGGGTTTTATAAGATAAATGAGTATTCTTCTCTTGAAGCCAAAGAAAAAGCGGATAAAAAGAAATTAACCAGTTTTCGAATAACTTTTTTTCCCGTTTGGGCTTTCATACAGCATTATTTCTTTCGTAAGGGCTACAAAGATGGAAAACACGGTTTGATCATCTCATTAATGCATGCTATGACCAAACTTCAGGTTTATATGAAAATCTGGGAAATTAAGAAGTGAAAAAAAAAATTCTTCTTGCTCCCAATTCATTCAAGGAATCCGCTGATTCAGTAACCATATCTAACTTTATTTTTAATCAGCTTATGTTGTCAGATAATTTTTCAGTTATTGAGATGCCAATCTTCCCGGGGTTGTCTCCTCCGGAACCGAGGCCAGTGGTGAGATTAACATTGATGCCGGGAGGTCGGGTATAAAAATCGGCACCAGAGTCTCATATACAAACACCACAGGCAGGAGCGAATTATCTGAAACCGATAATTCATCAGGCAAACAACTGATATACGTCCCATACTGGCAGGGTGGAGGTACAGCCGACTATACCCTGGGAGCGTTCACCGCAGGCTGGCATACCCGTTTTACCGGAGTAAGATATACCACGGCAGATAACACCATGAGCCTTGATCCGTATATTATCAACGATCTTATTCTTACATGCCGGACAGATCACAGCCGTAATTCATTCTCACTGGCACTGGAGATTACCAATATATATAATACAGATTATGAAAATATTGCATGGTACCCTATGCCGGGAAGGGGATTCAGGGTGTCATTAAAATATAGCTTCAGAAAATTGAGATAAGTTTTTTAAAGAATCTTATTGACAGGTAATATAAAAATAGACAAATGAACCGTAGAGAGTGCCGCGATATAACATTGATAATCCTGTTTCTGTTGATGATAATTATGCAGGGATGCGCTGAGAAATCACCTGATCAGCAACCTATAGGCCTCTTTTCCGGTGATGGATTTTTTATCGGGAATGAAGGAAATTTCAGAAGTGGAAACGGTTCCCTCTCATTCTACTCATATGACTCACTGCGTGTTTATAACAACCTGTTCAGTGAAGTTAACGGGCGTCCGGCCGGAGATGTTCTGAATGATATAGCCATATATGGCGATTATCTCTTTATGGTAGTAAACAACTCAGGAAAAATTGAAGTTGCCGATGCCCTTACCCTTGAATCAGTAACATCAGTAACCGGATTGATATCACCCCGGAATATAACCTTTATCTCAGAGACTAAAGCCTATATCTCATCGCTCTACTCTGATTCCCTTATAATATTTAATCCTGCCGGTTTTATTATCGAAGGTTATATAAATATTGGTCGCACCAGCGAGTATATAACAGTG
>JAWOIK010000093.1:0-3958 GCA_046484705.1 Ignavibacteriaceae bacterium
TCTAATAAGATATTAAAGGAAACAGTCCGGTCACTTCTGAAATCAGGACCGGGAATTATGTTCAATACTTTGTAATCAGCATAATCCCTTTTAAAATTCAAAAGAGGTCGTCTCTTTTTCATCCAACAGCCTGATTGAATTTTCTTATCTCTCGATTAATCATAACATCAATATTAAAACGGACTCGCACACACGCGCCACCTGTTGTATTTCAATTAATGGACTAACCCATTATTCATACCATCGCTCTATAGGATTCAGAGTTCAACATCGATAAGTTATTCCAAAATCAAAAGATGATTTTCTGTTCCTGATTAACAGGAATTGGAAGAATTGTTAAATTATAATTATGAAGGAGTATTAAATGAAGCATATTAAGATTGCCATATTAACCGGGGGTATTCTCACCGGACTATTATTTGCAGGATGCGGAAGCTCTGCGGTTGTGCTCGATGAAGAATCGTCAACATCATCAATTCGTGCTGCTGAGGAAGTTGGTGCAGGAGGTATTTCCACTGCATCTCTTTATTTACAGCTTGCAAAAGAACAGTTGGTGAAAGCACAGAACTTTGCAGAAAATGGTGACAAGGAAGAAGCCGAGTCAATGTTATTGCGTGCAAGCGCAGACGGTGAACTGGCTGTGGCTCTTTCCAGAAGTGATGCCGATAAGAAGGAAGCTGCAGATGCAATAAATCGCGTAAATCAGCTTAGACAAGACAACAACTTACCTAAAGGAAGGAATTAACACATGAAACTCATAAAATATTTTATAACGCTGGCATTTGCCGGACTGCTGATCAGCTGCAGTGCAAGCCTGCCGCCGCAAGAGCTGCTCGATGCACGTTTGGCTTTCCAGCATGCAAGCAACGGACAGGCAGCACAATTAGTACCTGCAGAACTGCATAAGGCAAAAACGGCACTTGAAATGGCGGAGAAATCTTTTCTTGAAGATCCGGATTCTTATTTGACCCGTGATCTATCATATATAGCAGACCGTAAATCAAAGTTAGCTGACGCACTTGCTGTAACGTTTGCTGAAAATACAGCAACTGAAAAGGCTAAAAAGGAATACGAATTAACTCAGGCAGAAATTGTGAAGACCACAACAGAGCAGCTTTCTATTGAGCAGCAGGCACGGATTGATGCCGAGTTGGTCGCAGCTAAAGCACTTGCAGATCTTGCTGAACTTGCAGCAGTTAAGGAAGAAGAACGCGGACTTGTAATTACACTTTCAGGCAGTGTTCTGTTTGCATCAAACCAATCCACGCTTTTACCGGCGGCGATGGATCGGCTAAACAAGGTAGCTGATGCACTGTTGATTACCAAAGAGAGAAACCTCACTATTGAGGGTTTCACAGACTCACAGGGATCGGATGCACATAACCTGGTGTTATCTCAAAATCGTGCGGATGTAGTTCGCTCATATTTAATTTCGCGCGGTTACCCCGGGCATCTTATTCAAGCTCGCGGAATTGGTGAAGAAAGACCGGTTGCAGACAATGGCAGCGCTGAAGGTCGGGCTAACAACCGTAGAGTAGAAATCATAATTGATCATAGAACAGCTAAATTGTGAAGAAGCATACACAATTATTGATAATAATCAGACCCGGAATTTATTCGGGTCTTTTTATTTATTCTCAACTACATTTTATATTTAAGCATTTAAACAAAACCCTTTCCTTAACAAATAACCGCGAACCCAACTCATTTAACAATTGTTTCTCACATTACCATAAATTTCAAACACGAATAGAACACATCTTGAGTAAACATTATCTAAACTAACCTGAAAGATGTAGTTCCTTTTTCATCCTTTTGCCCGATTACGCAGACTCATATCTCTTCGTACCTTAATATAGAACTAAATACAAACATAATCTTAAAGGAAAAATATCATGTTATATACAATCGTCGTAGTACTATTAGTTTTATGGCTTTTAGGTCTGTTGACTTCGTACACTATGGGAGGCGTTATTCATGTGCTGCTGGTAATTGCAGTCATAATAGTCCTGGTTAATTTTATTAAAGGAAGACGTGCAGGTTAGCTAATATTATTGTTCTTAAAAGCAGTTTTTTAGGAATATATATTCGAACGACTGTTTTTGAAACAAAGGATTAAATCCTTTCTCAACCTGATGACCTATTGATTTGATTTGCTTAATTCATTAATATTAAGCCTTAAATAAGGGAAATCCAATAATTTGATTCCATTATAGTATTATTTTTTGGAATAAAGAATTAATAGGTTACTATTGGTGTACTATTTCTATTAACAAAATGAGGAAAAAATGAAAAAACTATTTTACTTAGCAGTGATAATTGGGCTGGTTGTTATAAGTCAACCAATCAATGCTCAATTCAGCGATTATTCAACAAAATTCGGACTGCAGATTAATGGTTTGCTGCCCGATACAGAATTTGATAAGGACCTTAGAGCTGATGATGCAGACTTTAAGTTCTCTTATCTTGGAAGATTGTTCCTTCGGTTTGAACTTGGTACTGAAGCCCTTGAAGCCGAAGTAGGTGGCGGATATGGTTCACTTACTGGTGTCGATTTCGGGAACAACGAATGGAAAACCACAATTATTCCAGTGGATTTCCGTTTAATATTAAGTCCGTTTAAAACCAGGGGATGGAATCCATACGTTTACGCCGGATTTGGTTATCTTAACTATAGTGTAGAAACCAAACCAGTAGCAGTATCACCAATTCAGGGAGAAGATTTAGAAGAAGAAGGCTGGGCAGGATTTGTTCCCGCCGGACTGGGTATTGAATTCGCTTTATCAGAAACAGTTCTTTTAGATATAACGGGCGGATACACTTACACGCTTACCGATAATCTGAACTATTATAATAACATTGATGCTTATGACGAAACTACAGTAAATGATGGTTATTTTACTGCAGGACTCGGCATAACATTCGTTAGCGGATGGGGCGGTTCCGATCATGATGGTGACGGTTTGACTTATAGAGAAGAGAAAGAACTTGGCACCGATCCGAATAATCCTGATACTGATGGTGATGGATTGTGGGATGGTGATGAAGTTAGAAAATACTACACAGATCCGTTGAATCCGGATACTGACGGTGATGGCTTATCTGATGGTGATGAAGTTCATACCTATAAAACAGATCCTAATAAAGCTGACACCGATGGTGACGGCTTAAATGACGGTGACGAAGTAATGAAATACAAAACCGATCCGCTTAAAGCTGATACCGATGGTGACGGCTTATCTGACGGTGATGAAGTATTAAAATACAAAACCGATCCTTTAAAGAAAGATACAGACGGTGACGGCTTATCTGACGGTGACGAAGTATTGAAATACAAAACTGATCCGTTAAAAACTGATACCGACGGTGATGGTTTAAGCGACTACGAAGAAGTGACTGTTTACAAAACCAATCCAACAAAAGTTGATACAGACGGCGGTTCTGTTGGTGACGGTGTTGAAGTCAAACGTGGAACTGATCCACTTGATCCTTCAGATGATGTTGTAAAGATAGATGCCCCAATAGTACTTGAAGGCATAACCTTTGCTACAAATAAATTTGATGTAACACCTGAATCTGAAAAGGTTTTGGCCGGTGCACTAAAAACATTACAGATCCATTCAGATATCGTAGTTGAAATCAGCGGTCATACCGATAATGTTGGCAGTAATGCATACAACCAGAAGTTGTCTCAGCGAAGAGCAGATGCAGTAAAAGCATGGCTTGTCAGCAAGGGTATTTCTGCTGACAGAATAACTTCTGTCGGTTACGGTGAAGAGCATCCTAGAGTATCAAATGATACAGAAGATAACAGAAGATTGAACCGTAGAATTGAGTTCAAACGAATTAAGTAAAGTAAACTTTATTTAATTAAAGGGTGTCTCCGGACACCCTTTTTTGTTTTAAATTAGAATCACTTTTGCCGGATATTTTCAAACTTCTTTTCATTATTAATGGG
>JAWOIK010000094.1:0-3132 GCA_046484705.1 Ignavibacteriaceae bacterium
TTTCTACGGAATCATAGTCAGGATCAAATCAAAAACATTTCTGCTTCGGGGCTTTTCACTTCAATTAGTTCGGTTCACTAAACAACATTAATCAGATTAACTTTTTTTAATACAACATTTTTATCCTGATGATTAAAACTATAACTGTTTTTTTAATTTCGCTGATAGTATCATTTGCGGGATTTGCACAATCATATCATACAATTATGACTTACAACCTGCTTAATTATCCCGGCAGCGATACAACAACACGCAATCCGCACTTCAGGCAGATAATTGCTGAAACCCAACCTGACATATTAGTGGTTCAGGAAATGATTTCACAGGCAGGTGTTGATGGTTTTCTGAATAACGTTTTAAAAGCTGTTTCAACGGATTACAGTTCTGGAACTTTTATTAATGGAACCGATACAGACAATGCAGTATTTTATAAATCATCTATGTTCACTTTCGTAAATAACTTTCCCGTCAGTACAACATTAAGAGATATAAATGAATTTACTCTTGTAAATAATATTTCCGGCGATACAATATTGATATATTCAGTTCATCTTAAAGCAAGCACCGGAACCGATAATGAACAAAGACGGTTTGAAGAAGTAACTGAATTAAGAAACAGAACCGCAACCCTTCGTCCTTCAAATTATTTTGTTGTAGCCGGTGACTTTAATATTTACAAATCTACAGAACCGGCATACCAGGCATTATTAGATCAATCAACTCCAAAATATTTTGTTGATCCGTTAACACTTTCCGGAACATGGAACAATTCAATTTTTTCACATTACCATACACAGTCCACACGTACAAGGCAGTTTGGTGGTGGTGCTACCGGCGGATTGGATGACAGGTTTGATATGATATTAATGTCCCGAACTGTTATGGAAGAAAGCGGAATAACTTTTCTGCCGGGCTCATATTTTACATTCGGCAATGACGGAAATCATTATAATGATTCTATTAATAAAATGCCCAACACAGCAGTTACACAGCAAACTGCAAATGCACTTCATTATGCTTCAGATCATCTTCCTGTAATTGCCACATTCAGTTTTGGTGAAGTTATTCCTGTTCAAATTGATGTTTTTATTGCATCGGTCAGGTTTAATGATGTTCTATTGGAATGGCAAACAGTTACAGAAACCAATAACATTGGTTTCTATATTGAAAGAAGACCCGGAAGCTGGAATACTTTTTTCGGAAGCTGGCAGCAAATTGGATTTGTTCCCGGTAACGGTACTTCAATATCTCTCATATCATATCAATTTCTGGACAAAAACGTTAGTCCCGGGAATTATGAATACAGGTTCAGACAAACTAATGTTGACGGCACTTTTGAATATGGTCCATCTTTAGAAATATATGTTGATCCGCCGGCACAATTCACTCTGGAACAGAATTATCCTAATCCTTTTAATCCAGAAACAAAAATAAAATACAGCATTCCGATTGTAGGGACAGGGCATTCCGTCGGAGTCGGACTGCCAGTGATATTAAAAGTTTATGATATACTTGGAAACGAAATAGCCACTCTTGTTAACGAAGAAAAATCACCAGGTAATTACGAAGTTCAATTTGTCGTAGGTCAGGACTCCAGTCCTGACATTGCAAGCGGAATGTATTTTTATCGTTTACAGTCTGACAATTTTTCCGAAACTAAAAAGATGATATTGCTTCGTTAAAATCGTCTGCTTCTCCGTGGTTCTTTGTGTGTTCTTAATGTAACTCTGTGTAACTGAGATTTTAATAAGTTATTCTAAGCATTCTTGTTGATGTATTTTTACCGGCAATTTCTGGCTTAAAATAATTTTCTCAACATCAGATTTATTTGTAAAATTGCATATCATAAAGTTGAATTTTATTTTCCATTCAAGAATACTATAGTAAAGAAATATATATAGATACATAATATTTTTTAGTGTTAGCAAGTCTGTTGTAGAATTAAACTTTATATATCACAAATCCGGAACAAATAATTATTCTTTTGTAATTTCTCCTAATAATATTCCTGACGGCAAATAATCAGTTGTCAGAATATATTATAGTTAAATCTCAATTACCTTAAAGGATTTAGTTTTAACAACAGACTGATTAGTGAGATCTTAAAGCTGCTGCGAAACAATTAATTTCTCCCAAATACTGGTTTCTGCATAACAAAGAGATTAATTGATGACTTACAACAATTTTTACAGAACTTGCTGAATTACTCTTAAATCAACGGGTAATAAATTATTAAATAATAAGAGGATTAAATGTTCAAAGGAACAGGGACAGCTTTAATTACACCGTTTAATGAAGATCTAAGCATTGATTATAAATCATTAAAACTATTAATCGATGACCAGGTGAATAATGGTATTACTGCAATAATAATACTCGGCACAACAGGTGAAACTCCGGTCATTACCGAAGAAGAAAGAAGGAAACTTGTTGACGAATCGGTTTCGATTGCAAATGGCAGGGTCAAAATAATAATTGGTACCGGGACAAATGATACAATGAAGGTTGTGAAGTACAATAAGATTGCCGAAGAGTACAATGCCGATGGATTGCTTATCGTAAATCCATATTATAATAAAAGCACACAAGCGGGATTGATTGAACATTATAAGTATATTTCCGATCGAACTTCACTGCCGATTATTCTATATAACGTTCCATCCAGAACCTCAATGAATATGCTGCCTGAGACCGTATTAAAAATTCACAGCGAATGTAAAAATGTTGTGGCTGTTAAAGAAGCATCGGGTGATATTTCGCAAATTGCAAAACTATGTGCAATGAAACCGGAATCTCTTTCTGTACTTTCAGGCAATGATGATCAGACATTACCGATAATGTCACTTGGCGGTGATGGTGTTGTTTCTGTTTTCTCAAATATTTTCCCAAAAGAAATGAGTGAACTGACAAACTTAATTCTCAAAGATGATTTCAGATCTGCATTGAAACTTCATAATAAGTATTTAAAGATGATGAATTTATTGTTTATTGAAACAAGTCCTATTCCGGTTAAATACCTGGCAAGTGTTCGGGGGCTATGTAAAAACATATTGCGGCTACCATTGGTTAATGCAACCCAACAGGCAGAAAAATTATTATTAGGAGAAAACAGAAAGTTTGAGGAGTTATAAT
>JAWOIK010000192.1:0-14876 GCA_046484705.1 Ignavibacteriaceae bacterium
GAAGAATAAAACTACTGCAAAGCATATCAAAGATATTGTTTTAAATAATTTCATATTCACCTCAAAACCAAAATAAAGTATTACTGCCTAACTATTACTTATACTGCGTGGGTATATTAGTTAAGGAACATAGATATGCACGCAGCTGCATATCTACGTTCCAATTGTTTTTAATTCTTCTCAAAATCTCACTTTTTTAAAATATACCGTGCATATCTATCATCCTAATCCATCTCAGTCTAATGGGCTCTTAATTCCCAATCCTCTATTTAAAACATGTGTATAAATCATAGTGGTTTTAATGGATTGATGCCCTAACAGTTCTTGTATTGTTCTTATATCGTATCCATTCTCCAGCAAATGAGTCGCAAAACTGTGCCTGAATGTATGTGGACTCCCTTGCTTGTTTACTCGCGCTTTTTTTATTGCTTCTTTTACTGCTCTCTGAATTGTGCTCGGATGTATGTGAAAACGATAGTTCAGTCCTGATTTCTCATCTCTGATATATTTATCTGCTGGAAAAGCATACTGCCAATAAAAATCTTTTCCTGCATTAGGGTATTTTTTCTTTAATGCATATGGAAGAATCGTTTCTCCCTTACCTTTTTTCAAATCTTCTTTATGCAGTTTATACACTTTATTCAAATGGTTTTTTAAATCGGTTGTAATGGAATTCGGTAGAACAGTGTGTCTATCCTTCTCTCCCTTACCATCACGTACAATAATCTGCTTATAATCAAAATCGATATCTTTAATCCTCAATCGTAACGCCTCAGATAGTCTTAATCCGCTTCCGTACAAAA
This sequence comes from Ignavibacteriaceae bacterium, assembly GCA_046484705.1. Classification (GTDB taxonomy): domain Bacteria; phylum Bacteroidota; class Ignavibacteria; order Ignavibacteriales; family Ignavibacteriaceae; genus JAGXRK01. The sequence goes on from JAWOIK010000192.1 coordinate 804, forward strand.
GTGAAACAATAATTTTCGGAGTGCCCGAAAGGTGCTCAAATATTTTTGATGTTTCATTTTTTGAAAACACTACCGGCAAATGTTTTATGCGTGTGGATCTTTTTATATCCTCAATCCATCCCACATCCTGTTTTAGTATATTTTTGTAAAGGAACAGAATTCCCTGAAGTGCCTGGTTCTGAGTTGAGGATGATACGTTCTTCTTAACAGCAAGGTGGCTTAAATATTTTTGAATATCTGATTGTTTTAGTTCCAGGGGATGGGTTTTGTTATGGTATAAAATAAATCTTTTTATCCAGCTTAGATATGACTTTTCGGTTTTGGGGCTGTATCTGTGCGTCCGCATATAAACCCGAACCTGGTCAAGTAGTTTAGGTTTGTTCTCATCTCCCTTTAGGGTGATCTTTTTGAAAGTAATATTAGGAATATCGCCTGACAAAAAAAACCTCCGGTTTGTCAGTCCCAAAGTATGCAAAGGATTTCAAATGTTCAATAGTTTAACTGATTTTTTTAATTGACGTTTAGCAATGATTGTCAGGGGTGATTCGTACGCTATAATAAGTGAAGATTGCAAGATTACATGATTGCAAGATTATTCTGTTAGCGGAAGTAAAGAATGACTGAATGATTGAATGACCTGCCTGCCGGTAAGCAGGTTGAATGATTAAAATATAAAAAACCATAAGCTGAAAATATCTGTTCATTTTTACTCTTGCTCCTAATCCTGCTTTGCATCAAATATCCAGTATCCGGTATCCGGTATCCGGTATCGGACATCTTCGTCTTTAAACTATAACAAACATTAATCCACCTACTCTTACTCCTAATCTTCCACCAGTATCCAGAATCCAGCATCAAGCATCTAGTATCGAGTATCCAGTATCCCGTATGACATTTTAGCAGACCTCACCCAGTATTTTATTAACAAAAAAAAAATAAATTGCGTTTTTAGTAAGTTTTCTCGGTTAATCAATCTTTCGGTTATCTTTCGGTCATCTTTCGGTTAAATTCCGTCTGAAAGCCGCTTGAACTTTATCGTCTGCTATTTTGTCAGTCTTCAAAATACAGTTTCGGGTTTATAACCCTATACTGAATCACTATCCGGCATCAGGCATCCAGAATTCAGAATCCGGCAATCAGTTATTCGTTAATTGAAAATCGTTAATTGTGATTCATAGAAAAATAAAAAGCTGATAATATAATTTTATCTAGTTCCGAATTTAAAATCTCTCCCTCACTTCCTCTCTTAGTCCCACCTCATTATCAGTCCTATTCTTACGCTTAATCTTACTCATACTCATACTCTTACTCCTGCATTGAATCCGGTATCTGGTAACTGGCATCTCTACCTTCAAATTCTTACTCATACTCTTACTCCTGATCTTCCACAAGTATCCAGTAACCAGCATCCGGTATCCAATACCATTCCTGCCAAATATCACTTCAAATGTTCAAACCTTTTACTAACTTTAGCCACTTGATTATCAACAACACAAAAACGATATGAAAAAACTATTTATACTTTTGGTACTGACTGCAGGTTTTGAGTTTAATTGTTTTGCACAGCAGGAAGGGGAACATATAGAAATATTCTTAATTGATGCTTATGCTACACCGGAATTGCCGCATACTTTTGTACTATCGTTTTTTACAAGTGAGCCTGCTGTAACTAAAGTATTACTGGAAGACGAATATGAGTATGATGTTTCCACAGAATTTTCTGAATTACATAATGTTAGAATTGAATTAACCGGACTGAAATTTACCAGCAAAACCGTAATGTTTACTATTGTTAGTAAGGACAGCACTGGTAAAGAATCAGTAAATGATGAAAATGATTTTGAACTTCCGTTCGAACCAAAAATTGAATCCGGTTCTTCGCTGTTCACTTTTTGTTTATTCGGCGGTATGATTTTCGGACTGCCGGCACCGGGTTATGTAAATAATAGAGATGGTGAGTACTTCAGCCTTACAAAAGAAATTCCTGTGTTATCATTCAGATCAAGAAGTTTTCACTATCCCGCCGGATTTATTTCTGTTGAATACACTTTTATTCCAAAAGCATCTTCTAAACATTTTTTCAGGACAGGGTATAAAAGAATAATTGAAGTTGATTTTATAAAATATATTTCACCGGGATTAACTGCGTATTCAAATTTTTCAGGACAGAATGGTTTATCGGCTGAATTATCACTCGGTCTGTTTACAATATTTAATGATTCATTTACTGTCTACAGCCGGTACCGGTTTAACTATAAACCAAAAGATCCGTCAGCAAAGTTTCACGAGATAAATTTGGGACTTTATTCAAGTTTCTTCTCATTCTATCTTAACTGAAAATAATTTCAAATAACAGGAATTATTTTGATATATAATTTGTTCTTAAAGTGAACATCAAATACAGTTATGATACGAATAATTATACCGGCATTAATATTTATACTAAACTTCATTTCCTTTTCACAAACAGGAAACATAAAGGGAAAAGTAACCGATGGTCAGTCGCCTGTTCCTTCAGCCAATGTTTACCTGCTTAACACAAATTTCGGAACCGGCAGCGAATTCGATGGAACATATGAAATAAAAAACATTCCACCCGGTCAATATGAAATCAGATTTAGCTCGGTTGGCTTCCAAACAAAATTATTCAATATAACAATTTCATCCGGAAGAACTATTGAGCTTAACGTTGTTCTGAACCAGGAAATTATTCAGGTTCAGGATGTTGAAGTAACCGGATTGCGTCAGCAGGAACAGAGTGATACAAGAACAAGCCTTATTGATCTTAATCCCCGTGATGCAAAAATACTGCCCGGTGCAGCCGAAGATGTGATGAGAACATTGCAGTCAATGCCCGGGGTACTTGCACCGAATGATTTTTCATCTCAATTAATTGTCAGAGGAAGTGGTCCCGATCAAAACCTTATCATACTTGATGATGTCGAGGTTTTTAATCCATACAGGTTATATGGTGTTATCAGTATGTTTAATCCGGATGCTGTTTCAGATGTTAATCTTATTTCAGGTGGATTTCCGGCTAAGTACGGCGACAGGTTATCCGCAGTGCTTGATGTTACAAACCGTGAAGGCAGTATAACTAAAAATCTTACCGGAAGTTTAAATGCTTCTATTGTTGATGCCAATCTGGTACTTGAGGGAAAGAATCCTTTTGATATAAAAGGAAGCTGGCTGCTTAATTCACGCCGCACCTATTACGATCTTATAATTGAACCGTTTGTTAAAAATGCCGGACTTGTTGAAGAAAATACTACCTTCCCTAATTTTTATGATATCCAGGGTAAACTTGTTTTCGGTCCTTTCAATGGACACAAGTTTTTATTTAATGGAATTTATTCCCGCGACGGGGTGAATGTAATAAGCGGAGCCGAAAGAACTACACCGGATAGTGTAAGCGCTTTCAACGTTACAAGAAACGATATTGTTTCCGGTGCATGGCATTTCGTTCCGAATAAAAAACTTTTTAATAAGCTTGTTGTATCTTGGTATAGAAACAGCGGTGATACTGATTTCGATTCCCAGATTCTCGACCCATCTTTAAACAGGACTGATTTTGAAGATATTATTCCCGATACTTTACGTCCGTATCTGCTTGGATTTAAGTTCAGCGGTGATTTTAGTTACAGAAAAATTTCAGCAGATGATAAACTCACATACTTCTGGAATGATCATGTTTTTGAAGCCGGCGCAGGAGTTGATTTCATGGAAACGGTTCAGAATTTTAAATTCGATCTGGATCCCCAGCTTGAAGCAATAATAACAGCCAACCCGCAGTTCGGCGCTTCATTAAGTGATCTCAGGGATACAAAAAATTACAACCGATTCAGAACATATGTTCAGAATAATTTTAAACTAAGCAGTAAATTGTATTTTAATCCAAGTGTAAGATTTGATTATTACGACCTTCTTGACAAACACTACGTTTCACCAAGGGTTTCACTTTCATACGCTATAGATGAAATAACTACCATTAGAGCCGTGTGGGGAATTTATTATCAGTCACCCGGTTATGAAAAAATACGGGATCAGAATTACCTGTTCGATCTTGGCGACCGGTATGCAAAACAGCTTGAGGCAGAGCGGGCATTACATTACGTGTTTGGAATTGAAAGATGGCTTACAAATGAGTGGAGCATCCGTTTTGAAAGTTACTATAAAGATTTTACCGACCTGATTATTCCACAGGTAGTTGAAGGAACAAAATTTTTTGTTGAACCTGTTCCCGGGCGCAATCCGCGTTACCCAAACGGCTGGACTCAACCCGTAGCCGTTAAGGGCGATTCATTAACCCAGATTCCAATCAATAACGCCTTTGGTGAAGCTTATGGTTTTGAATTCTTTCTTGCAAAAAAAAATATTGTTAATCAAAGTAGATTATCAGGATGGATTTCATATTCGCTCGCCTTTGCGGATCGGTATGAAGACGGAAGCAAATACCCGTTTCGTTTCGATCAGCGGCATACTGTAAATATTGTTTTCAATTATGATGTTTCAAGCTGGTTCAATTTTGGTGTAAGATGGCAGTATGGTTCGGGCTTTCCAACTTCAGAACCTCTCGGCATCACACCAAGAATAATTTATTTAGATTCGGATAACGATGGAATTGCTGATACGCCTGTTATTGCAACCCGGACTTCCAATGATCCTAATGCTGAATCACAGGTTATTTATAATATTGATTTTGGAGACAGGAAATTGAACTCATGTAAACCGCCTTATCACAGATTAGATATACGTGCAAACTTTCTGGCTCATTTCTGGAACTATGATTGGGTTTTCTATTTAGATATAATAAATGTTTATAACAGAAAAAACATTGTAGGCTACGATCATTACATTGATGATGATCTGACTCTTGCAAAAAGGGCAAGTACTATGTTTCCCATTCTGCCAACGCTGGGATTCAGTGTAAAGTTTTAATTCATATCCGGAAATTCCTTCTCCTGATTTTAGTTCATTGCAGATAATCGGTATTTAGAATCGGGAGTAGTGCTGTCATTCTGCCTGCCTCTGCAGGGATCCCGAATTTTCGGGAGATGAATCTCTTAATAATTATTTTATCTGTCTGCTAACCAACAACATCAATTGTCTTAAAAAGATTGCCGGAATTGTTTAACTTTGTTCAATCATTTACTAACAATTAAAAGTCCGGTGAAAAAAAATTTACTTTTCTGGATCATCGCTCTTACCATAACTCTTGCAGCAGCTTATTATCAGCGGATAACAGGTCCAACTTATCCGGTTTCAGGTAATTTTAAATTGAATGACCAGTCGATGTCATATACACTTGAACGAAGTCACGGCGGTTCAAACGATCATTTGATTTCAGTTGTAACAAATGATGAATCTGTACTCGGAACGCTGCAATGGAAAAGATATAAAACCAAAGACGACTGGCATAATGTTGAAATGCAAAATACGGATGGAATAATATCAGGCTATCTGCCGCATCAACCGCCGGCAGGAAAGCTTGTGTACAGAATAAAATTAAATACATCTAATGAAGAAAAAATTATTCCTGCCGAGCCTGTTACCATCAGATTTAAAGGAGATGTTCCGTTAGCCGTTCTTATCCCTCATATAATTTTTATTTTTGGTGCAATGCTTTTATCAAACAGAACTGCCCTGGAATGTTTCAATGCTGATCCAAAATTAAAAACTTATACAATCTGGACATTTGCATTGCTATTAATCGGCGGAATGATTCTAGGACCGGTTGTGCAAAAATATGCTTTCGGTGAATTTTGGACAGGCTTTCCGTTCGGAACAGATTTAACGGATAATAAAACTCTTATTGCTTTTATTGGATGGTTCATTGCGCTTATAGCAGTTCTCAAAACAAAGAACCCTAAAAAATATATTTTACTTGCTGCAATTATAATGTTTATTATATTTATAATTCCGCATAGTTTATTCGGATCAGAATTGGATTATAGAACCTTAGATTAATTATGAATTTATTTGAAGATGAAAAAATAATTAGTGTAAGCGAGCTGACTAAACAAATTAAGTTAACTCTTGAACACAATTTTGATACCATTAGTGTGATTGGTGAAATATCAAATTTTAAAGCTCACGTTTCCGGTCATTGGTACTTTAATCTTAAAGATGATAAGGCTGTAATCAATTGCACTATGTGGAAGGGGCTGAACAACTTTGTATTTTTTACTCCGCAGGATGGATTAAAGGTAATTGTTCATGGAAGAATAACTGTCTACCCGCCGCGGGGAAATTACCAGATTGATGTTCGTTCTATGAAACCAGCCGGTATAGGTGAACTTCAGGCTGCATTCGAAAAGCTGAAGCAGAAACTTCAGTCAGAGGGTTTGTTTGATGAAGAGTTCAAGAAAGATATTCCAAAATTTCCTGCAAAAATAGGTCTTGTTACTGCTGTTGATGGTGCAGCAATTAAAGATATGTTCAGCGTTGCGCAAAGAAGATTTCCATTGGTTGAGTTAATAGTTGCCCCTGCAAAAGTTCAGGGTTCCGGAGCCGCTGAAAGTATTGTTGATTCAATCAGGCAGCTAAACAAAATCCCGGGTATTGATGTTATCATCGTTGCAAGAGGCGGAGGCTCGATTGAAGACCTGTGGGCTTTTAATGAAGAAATTGTTGCAAGAGCTATTTTCAATTCACGGGTTCCTGTTATATCAGGTATAGGACATGAGATTGATTTTACGATAGCAGATTTTGTATCCGATTTACGGGCGCCAACTCCTTCAGTTGCAATGGAATTAGCACTTCCCGACCAGGATGAAATCTTTGCCTTTATTGATGAATTTTCATATTATTCTTCACAAAAAATAAGTCAGTTATTGGAAGATAAAAGAGAGATTATAAATTCTGCATTATTATCCTATGGGTTCAGATACCCGTTTGACATGGTGAGAAATAATTTTCAGAAACTTGATGCATTGATATATAAATTCTCACAAACAATAGATAAGCACTATTTACGTCAATACAACCGGGTTTCACTTCTTAACAAGATGGTAGAGTCCCACGACATTAATAAGTCACTAAAAAAAGGTTTTGCAATAGTCAAACAGAATGATAAGTTTATAACTCGTCATAAAAATTTTGATGAATTGAAGCCTGCCGTTATAAAATTTTATGATGGTGAATTAACAGTTAAAAAATATAAAGATGGCTAAGAAAAAATCAGAACAAAGTTTTGAAGAAAAATTGTTAAGATTGGAAGAAGTTTCATCCCTTCTTGAACAGGAAGATTTAGGATTGGAAAAGTCAATCGAACTTTTTGAAGAGGGTGTAAAACTTTCAAAAGAGTGTTTAATCGCACTTCAGGAAGCAGAATTAAAGATTACGGAACTAAAAAAGCAAATTTCGGATTTTAAAGAGTAGAAACAGAATTTTGAATAACTATCGGAGATCGAAATAATGACCGAACCGGAAAAATATCCTGTACTTTCAAAAGTTAATTATCCCGGTGACATTAAAAATCTTACTGTGCAGGAACTCAAAGTGCTTTGCAGCGATTTAAGAAATTATCTTGTGGATACAATTTCTGAAATAGGAGGCCACTTCGGAGGCGGACTCGGAACAGTTGAGTTAACCGTGGCAATCCATAAAGTTTTTAACACTCCCTATGATCAGGTAGTGTGGGATACGGGTCATCAGGCTTATCCCCATAAAATTCTTACCGGAAGAAAAGAAGCTCTTAAAAAAATAAGAAGGTTATACGGTATAAGCGGATTTCTTAAAAGAAGTGAGAGTGAATACGATTCTTTTGGTGCCGGTCATGCATCTACATCAATATCTGCTGCTTTGGGTATGGCTGTTGCACGTGATATAAAGGATGAAAAGAGAAAAGTAATCGCTATCATTGGTGACGGAGCAATGACCGGTGGAATGGCTTATGAAGCTATGAATAATTCAGGCATACTTAAATCTGATCTGATTGTGGTTCTGAATGACAACAGGATGTCTATAGCTCCTAATGTCTGGCAGATCTCCAATTACTTCACCGAAATGATTGCTCACCCGGACTATAACAAATTTAAAGGCCAGATATGGGATCTTACAGGCAAGCTTGATCAATTCGGCGACAGGTTAAGAAAAATTGCCTCCCGCCTCGAAACAGGTATTAAAGCTGTTATTACTCCCGGTATGCTCTTCGAAGCTTTAGGGTTCAGATATTTCGGTCCGGTAAACGGACATAATATTCATCAGCTTGTAAAATTATTTGAACAGGTCAAAAGTTTGAAGGGACCTATTCTTATTCATGCTATAACCGAAAAAGGCAAAGGTTATAAACCTGCAGAAGGTCACTGGCAAAGGCTTCATGCTTCTACTCCGTTTGATAAACTTACGGGCAAAGCAATTAAAAAAGGTTCCTCACCGGCATCATATACAAAAATATTTGGTGATGCGCTTGTTCAGATTGTAAAAGAAAATCCCAAAGTAGTTGGAATAACAGGTGCAATGCCCGATGGAACAGGTCTCGATATTCTGCAGAAGGAATGCCCGAAAAATTATTTTGATGTCGGAATTGCTGAAGAACATGCTGTTACCTTTTCGGCAGGTCTTGCAACTCAGGGAATTATTCCTGTTGTAACAATATATTCAACTTTTCTGCAAAGAGCGTTTGATCAGATAATTCACGATGTAAGCTTGCAGAAACTTCATGTTGTCTTTGCAATGGACAGGGCAGGACTGGTTGGTGCTGATGGTCCAACACATCACGGCGCTTTCGATTTAAGTTACCTGCGTATGATTCCTGAAATGGTAATTATGGCACCAAAAGATGAATCTGAATTAAGAGACATGCTTTATACTGCAACTATTTATCAAAAGGGTCCTATTGCGCTGCGTTACCCGAGAGGTACAGCTCTCGGTGTTCAGTTAAAAGAGGGATTTGATGTTATCGAAATTGGCAAAGCAGAAAAGTTAACAAGTGGAAAAGATGCTGCTATACTTGCTCTGGGATCAATGGTGGAATATGCAGTTAAGGCTGCTGAAAAACTTTCGGAGGAAGGTATCAGTTGCGAAGTCATTAATATGCGTTTTGTAAAACCGCTTGATACAGATTTGCTTGATGATGTTGCATCACGGCATTCCAGGATTATTACTTTGGAAGAAAATGCGCTTGCTGGTGGCTTCGGCTCAGCAGTTGTTGAATATTTTGCTGATCAGAATTATAAAAATGATATTTTAAGAATCGGTTTGCCGGACAGTTTCATTGACCACGGAACACAGGAGGAACTTCATAAGCTTCTCGGTATCGATCCTGATGGAATTACAGAAAAGATTAAATCCTTTTATTCATCAAGGAAAATAAATCAAGAGGTAATTCTCTGATGGAAAAAGCCAGAATAGGGGTAATTGGACTTGGGGGAGTAGCACAACTTGTACACCTTCCAAATCTCTCCAAAATGAATAATGCGGAAATCTCTGCAGTTGCAGAGGTTAAACAAAGCAGGTTAAATGCAGTTGCGGATAAATTTAATGTAAAAGCCCGATTTAAAGATCATATGGAAATGCTGGATAAAGTACCGCTGGATGCTGTGATTATAGCAACACCAACAAGTACACATAAAGATATTGCGCTCGATTGTTTGAATGCCGGTAAGGATATTCTTGTTGAAAAACCTATGGCAAGATCATACGCAGAAGCAAAACTGATTGTTGATTCCGCAAAAAAAAATAAATGTAATTTAATGGTCGGTATGAACTTAAGATTCCGGCCGGATACAATGCTTTTAAGAAGTCTTATCAACGCCGGTGAAATAGGGATACCGTATTATGTAAGAACCGGCTGGATTCGTCAGCAGAGCAGTAGTGAAAAGTGGTTTACTAAAAAAGAAGAATCTGGCGGAGGGGTAATTATTGATCTGGGCATTCACTTAATTGATCTTTCACTCTGGCTGCTGGGATATCCGGAAATTGAATCAATCTCAACACAGAACTATCATCATAACACAAAGAATGTTGAAGATACATCTATAAGTTTTATTAAATGTACTAATTCATCTGTTATCAGTATGGAAACCAGTTGGTCTATGCCTGTTTCAAAGGATCATTTTTATCTTAATCTTTATGGAACAAAGGGCAGTTATTCTTCAAACCCTTTCAGGGTGTATAAAAAGCTTGATGACAGTTTTATGGATCTAACACCTTCTCAATCAGATAACCCTTCTTTGTTATTTAAAAAATCTTATATGAATGAATTAAAAAGTTTTATCGGTGCTGTTAAAGGATTACACCCTGTTTTTTCACCCGGTGAAGAATCAATGCAGAGAATGAAAATTATTGATGCGATGTATAAATCAGCTTCAGAAAATATTGAAGTTAAATTTTAAAATTATATGAAAAAAATTTTACTGGTTGATGACGAAAAAGATATTGTTGAGTTTCTGAAGTATAATCTTGAGCAGGAAAACTTTGAAGTGTTGGTTGGGTATAACGGCGAAGAAGCTCTTGAAAAAATATCACAAAAGCCTGACCTTGTCATCCTCGATATAATGATGCCTAAGATGGATGGCTTTGAAGTCTGCAGAAGAATCAGGGCTACACCTGGTTTTGAAAATGTCCCCGTCATTTTTTTAACAGCAAAATCCGGAGAGATTGATGAGATAAAAGGATTGGAGCTTGGAGCCAGTGACTATATCCAGAAACCCATTTCACCTAAAAAACTTGTTGCACGGGTTAATTCAAACCTTAGAAAATTTGAAGATGGCTCCATACCGGCAGCAGGTCCGATAAACATTAAAATTGGTCCGCTGGATATTGATAAAGAAAAATATGTTATCCGGGTAAACGGTGAAAAGAAAATTTTTCCAAGAAAAGAATTTGAATTGTTATACTTTCTTGCAAGTAATCCGGGCAAAGTCCTAAACCGTGAAGCATTACTAAAAAATGTGTGGGGAGCAGATGTTTATGTTGTTGACAGAACAGTGGATGTTCATATCAGAAAGATCCGTGAAAAACTGGACAGCTATTCCGATCTCATTGAAACCGTAAAAGGCGTAGGCTACAGATTTAAAAGTGTGGAATGAATTAAAAAGAAATCTGGCTTCAGCTTTTGTTTACTCCAGGGAAATAATTCTATTCAATTTGTTTATCCTCATATCCGTTCTTCTTCTTGCTCAAAATAATTTTCCAGTCATCCCGTTTTTAATCTTTTTAATTTTTATAAATGTACTTCTGCTGAATTTTATTGGCTCCAAACGCAATAAAGAATTAAATAAAATAAAAGAAATAGTTTCCAATATCAGTAAAAACATTTATTCTACTGCAGATGATATTATTTTAACCGAAAATCTTTCCGGTCTTGAAGATGCAATTAAGGGAATGTTTGAAAAAGCAAGAAGTGATATTGAGTATTTGAAAAAACTCGAAAGAATAAGAACAGAATTTCTCGCAAACGTTTCGCACGAATTACGGACTCCGATTTTTGCAATACAGGGTTTTATAGAAACCTTGCTTAATGGAGCAATCAATGACAAAAAAGTTAATCTTAATTTTTTAGAAAAAGCCAATCTTCATACGATCAACCTCAGTAATTTACTAAACGATCTCATCGATATATCAATGATTGAATCAGGTGAAATGAGAATGAGCTATCGTTATTTCGATATTCATTTGTACATCAAACAAATAGTTCAGGAACTTAAACCAATGGCGGATGAAAAGGGGCTTGAACTGCTTTTTGATCAACCGGAAGAAATATTACAACTTTTCGGGGATAAAGATAAATTAAGGCATGTCTTTGTAAATCTAATTCAGAATGCAATTAAATATACTGAACAGGGAAAGGTTGAAATTATTGTTAAGGATGAAAAAAAATACGGATTAATTATAATCAGAGACAGCGGGATAGGTATTCCGGAAACAGACCTAAACCGTATTTTTGAGCGTTTTTACAGGGTTGATAAAGCCCGTTCCAGGGCTGTAGGCGGAACCGGACTAGGATTAGCAATAGTTAAACATATAATTGAAGCTCACGGATCTAAAATAGAGGTTAAAAGCAGGTTAAACGAAGGAAGTGAGTTTTCTTTCAGACTTAAGAAATAAAGAATTACGAACGTTTGCAGCCCCGAAAGTTTGACTAATAAGCTTATCTTTATTACTTTTACAACCTTGATTTAGAATAAGAGGAAAAAATGTTTGCAGTTGTTGATATACAGGGACAACAGTTCAAAGTAACAGAAAATACAAAGTATTATATCCCGCGTTTGAAGGATGAACCCGAAGCAGAAGTAACTTTTGATAAAGTACTTTTATTTGATGACGGTAAATCAACCAGAGTTGGTAATCCTTCTGTTAGTGGAATAACTGTTAAAGCTAAAGTGATTGAACATTTAAAAGATGATAAGGTTATCGTGTTCAAGAAGAAAAGAATTATCAGTTATAAAAAAATGCGCGGACACAGACAGCATTTAACAAGAATTGAAGTTACAAAGATAGGATAAGGAGATTTTAATATGGCACATAAAAAAGGACAAGGTTCATCAAGAAACGGACGTGATTCCAATGCACAACGGCTTGGTGTAAAAAGATTCGGTGGTGAACAGGTTGTTGCAGGAAATATTCTTGTTAGACAACGAGGTACAAAATTTCATCCCGGTGAAAATGTTAAAAAGGGAAGTGATGATACTCTATTCGCAGTTGCAGATGGAAAAGTGAAGTTTGAAACCAGGCGCGGTGAGAGACAGTACGTCAGTGTTTATCCTGTTAACTGAGTTTATAAAAATTCATGTAGCAAAGCCCTCATTTATTGAGGGCTTTTTTTTGCTTAAAATATGATTACGTAGCTCAAGACTCCAGTCTTGAGCATTAAATAAAACTAAATATCCAAACGAATCCTAAAAAAATATCTTTATTTCTCTTTGCACAGTTCTGGAGAACTGTGCTACGTTATGTTAAAATCCCAGTCTTTCCATATCAGCAACTAAATCGGTTACGGCTTTAACAGAGTTATCGAGCAATGCCTGTTCTTCAGCATTCAGGTCAAACTCAATTATTTTTTCAACACCGTTTGAACCAAGCACCGCGGGAACTCCAACGTAATATCCCGTTACACCAAACTCACCGTTCAGGTATGCACAAACCGGCAGAACTCTTTTTTCATCATATATAATGGATTCAGCCATTGCAATTGCAGATGAAGCAGGGGAGTAAAACGCAGATCCGGTTTTAAGAAGTTTTACAACTTCACCGCCGGCCATTTTCGTTCTTTCAACCATCGCTTTCATAACTTCTGCAGCTTTTGCTTTATCATTATACTTTTTCTCTAACAGTTCCATAACAGGGATTCCGTTAACATTTGCATAGCGCACTATTGGAACCATGGTATCACCGTGTCCGCCCAGAACCATTGCATTAACATCTTTAACAGAAACGCCAAGTTCCCATGCAATGAATGTAGAAAATCTTGAGGAATCTAAAACGCCTGCTTGTCCGATTACTCTACTCTCAGGAAAGCCGGTAATCTTTTTGAAAAGGGTTACCATAGCATCAAGCGGATTTGAAATTATGATAACGATAGAATCAGAAGCAAACTTTTTAACATTTTCGGCAACAGTTTGCATTATTTTAGCATTAGTAACCAGAAGGTCGTCACGGCTCATGCCGGGTTTTCTCGGAAGTCCGGCTGTAATAATTACAATGTCGGATCCTTCAATATCCTTATAATCATTAGTGCCTTTAACACTTACATCAAAACCATCAACCCTTGCAGCCTCTGCAATATCAAGCGTTTTACCTTGCGGCATATCTTCAACAATGTCGTACATAACAACATCGCCAAGCTGACGTAACGCTATTAGCTGTGCTAATACACCGCCAATTTGTCCGCCGCCTATAAGAGAAATTTTCTTTCGTGCCATTTTAAGTTCTCCTCTGTTATAATTACTGATTTATTTGCTGATAAAAATAATTAAGTATATCTGCTATAACAAATTGCAGCTAATTTTTATGGAGAAATTTTGAGAGTTTTATCCGGGGGAATACTAAAAACTAAATTTTTAGTTTAAGAATTGTTTCCGTTCCGGTTGGTGTATGATTATAGTGCAGTTCATCCATATAAACCCTCAT
>JAWOIK010000201.1:0-2737 GCA_046484705.1 Ignavibacteriaceae bacterium
ATATATTCTTCCTTCAGCCCGAGATGATTTTTTATGTGAATGGGTGAATCAATCATCAAACTAATTGATATTATTGATGAAATCAGAAATAATGGAGATTATACACATGCAAGGAAAGGTTATCAAATAATTTATGATAAAACTAAAAGTAAAGTTGTATCAGAAAGAATAATTGAATTGGATAGAATAAAATAAACCCATGGTATATGTCGGCCGGGCAGAGCAGGGGGGCAGGATACCTGGAATTATTATCTGCATTTATTCCTGAAAGCGAAATATGTGGTTATAAGTGCCCGGCCAACACATATCACGAGAACGTTGTTTTGTATATTGAGAAGCCGTAAACCATTGATTGGACTTCGATGATTTGACACATGTTTGTTGTAATATTTGCTTAAAACTAAACAATTAAAGATGAAGCAAAACAATTCTACATTTAAAGCATTTCGGGTAAAAGAGGAGGGTGGCAGCTACATTGGTACAGTTAAAGATATGGAATTTAGCCCTCTGGACAATAATGAAATTCTGGTTAAAGTGCACTACAGTTCATTAAATTATAAAGATGCATTGTCATCTTCGGGTAATAAGGGAGTTACAAAAAATTATCCTCACACTCCTGGTATTGATGCGGCAGGAACAATAGAAAAATCGAACAGTGATACATTAAAAGCCGGAGAAAAAGTTATTGTTACCGGTTATGATTTAGGCATGAATACAGACGGTGGGTTTGCAGAATATATTCAGGTTCCATCTGAATGGGCAGTAAAATTGCCTGAAAAATTAACAATGAAAGAAGCAATGATTTACGGAACTGCCGGATTAACAGCAGGAATGTCAGTTTTAAGACTTACTGAATTGATAAAACCAGAAGATGGCAAAATAGTGGTTTCCGGAGCTACTGGTGGAGTTGGTTCATTAAGTGTTTCCATACTGAGTAAATTGGGATATTCGGTTGTTGCTATAACAGGAAAGGAGACAGAGCGTGATTATTTAAAAAACCTGGGCGCAATAGCAATTATATTACGTAGCGAAATTGAAAATTTCGATAAAAAACCATTATTGAAGCCTTTGTTTGCTGGTGCAGTTGATACTGTCGGTGGAGTAATTCTTGAAAACATAATTAAATCAATGGATTCGGGAGGTGTAGTAACTTGTTGTGGTAATGTAGCATCACACAAACTTGACCTGACAGTATTTCCCTTTATCCTGAGGGGAGTTACCTTAATTGGAATTGATTCTCAAAACTATCCGATGAAATACAGAGCAAAGGTATGGGAAATGCTTTCAGACAAATGGAAGCCTGAACAATTGGAATATACTTGCAGCGAAATTGGACTGGAAGAGATACAACATAAAATTGAATTAATGCTTCAGGGAAAACTAAAAGGAAGGACTGTTTTGAAATTTTAAATATATTTTAATAAAGTGCTTATAATTTGTGAATACTGATATATTTTTATAAAAACGTTGAATGAAACGCTTTTTCGTTGTGCTTACAACTTATTGCAATTCAGCATAAATGAAATTATAATAATGAGACTGGAAGACCTTGGATATAATAACGAACTTGAGAAATTACGGTTAGCTGGCAATCTTGATAGTTTTGAAATAGGCAGAGTTATGTCTGAGCATAGAGAACGCTACATTGTTTGCTCTAAAAAAGGCGAATTTGAAGCTGAGGTAACTGGAAATTTGCGTTTTACTGCAAGAAGTCGTGAAGACTTTCCTGCTGTTGGTGATTGGGTAGCATTAACAACTTATGATTCTGATTTTGCTATAATACAAAAAATCCTGCCCCGGTTCTCATTAATTAAAAGACAAGCAGTTGGACAATTTGGAGAAATACAGTTAATAGCAGCTAATGTTGATTATGCTTTTATAGTCCAGTCAGTTCTCAACGATTTTAATATTAACAGACTTGAAAGATACCTTACCATATGTTATTCATCCGGGGTTAGTCCCATTATAGTACTTAGCAAGATTGATTTAGCAAGCGAGGAACAGATTTCTGATCTGGTCGGTAAAATAGAATCAAGAATCAAGAAGGTTCCTGTACTTGCTATCAGTAATGAAACACAAAGTGGTTGCGATAAGGTAAAATCGATAATAGAAAATGGGAAAACATATTGTATGCTAGGATCCTCAGGTGTTGGGAAATCGACGCTTATAAACAATCTTTCAGGCAAAGCAATAATGCATACATCCCCAATTAGCCAAAACACCAGCAAGGGACGACATATAACCTCTCACAGAGAATTAATTGTTCTTGAAACCGGAGGAATATTAATTGATAATCCCGGAATGAGAGAGGTAGGAATAGCAGATTTAACAACTGGACTTGAGAAGACATTTGATATCATTGTCAGCCTGTCAGAAAAATGTAAATTTAAAGAATGCACTCATATAAATGAAGTAGGTTGTGCAGTTCTGACAGCAGTCGAAAATGGAGACATAGCCCGTGCGTCTTATGATAATTATATAAAGATGGAAAAGGAGAAGGCTCATTTCGAATCAACTGTATCTGAAAAGCGCAGGAAAGAAAGAATATTTTGAAGGATGTTGAAGAATTATAAAAAGGATATCAATAAGAATAAGTATTAAACACAACACTCGATATTTTATCAGGTTCTACCCGCATCGGCGACAAAATGATCAATATGGATTTTTCAAATGTTACAAGTGGGATTTTACAGGGATTAACTACCTGGATGCCAAAACTGACTATCTTGTCAGAAGA
>JAWOIK010000218.1:0-4355 GCA_046484705.1 Ignavibacteriaceae bacterium
CACGAAGGTAAAGTATTTCATTCCAGGAATATTCAGCACCGGCATTTAAATATTCTGTGTGATCATTCGGGTGAATTGCATCAACAGAAGTAGTTAATTTAGAAGTACCATCCGTAATAACGTCAGCAGATATACCAAACCTGAATAGTAATGGAAGATCAAATTTATCCAGTTCAAGATTTGCATTTACAAGGTTCTGACCACCCGCACCGGAGTTAACTATCTGTGTTATATCTCTACCGGCTAATTGCATCTTTGTTCCGAAGTTTGAAATGCTGGCTGCAATTCTGAGTTCGTTAAGAACCTGCAGCTTATACATTGTGCCAATATCAATTCCGAAACCGGTTGCATCCATATGCCAGATGGATTCATTTATATATTTTAAATTTGCACCAATGGCAAAATTTTCAGTTAGATAGCGCGAATAATTAATACCAAGTACAATTGCACCGGCATTAAAAAACTCACCTGTGCCTTCAGGGCGTTCTTCTGTCCGGACTAACATTTCATCCATTGACATAACAGATACAAATGCACCAACTGTACCGAATCCGGATAGGTGACTTGCAATTGCTGCAAAATCATGGCGAACATCAGCGTACAGCGTGGTGTGATTAAAGAAAGCTTCATTCGTTTGAATGTTAGCTGTACCGCCGGGATTCCAATACATTGATGTGATATCATCTGCAACGGCTGTAAATGCACCGCCCATTCCAATTGCACGCGGACCTACATTAAACTTAAGCACCTGTGCAGCAGTGGTTCCTGTTTTCTGCGTTTGGGCAAAAGTTACAAATGCCACCGATGCAAAAATAGTAACAATTAAAAAGTATTTTATTTTTTTCATAAACTTCTCCAACACTTAACATTTTAACTCTAGTTGTTGTTTCCTAAAATCCCCCTTATGGGGATTTAGGGGGCTGCTTACTTATTTAATTAACGCAAACTTAATTAGCTTCTCACCAATTCCTGGTGCGTCTATGTGAGCAAGATACACTCCATATGCTACACTGAATCCATCCCTGTTCAGCAGATTCCAGTATTCTCTTCCATTGTCAACGCCGGTATCGTGTTCTAAAACAGTAACCGGTTCACCGCTTAGAGAATAAATTCTTATTGTGCATTTCATTGGAAGATTTTCAAAATAAATTCTTCTCTCTCCCCTGTTCTGTCCAGGTAATTTATTAGCCGGTTCTAAACTGCTTGCACCTACATAAGGATTTGGAACCACGTAAATGTTATCAAGCCTGGATTTTGCTAGCTCGTTACTAACAAATCCGGGTTTGGTTTGTAATGTGTAAACATCTTCAGTAGTAAATGGTCTGTTAGTATAAATGAAGAAGTAATCCCCATTACCGGGTAATACTGAATCAGTTTGTGTCATCATTGAAAATGTTATAGCCCATGTAAGGGTATCAAATGGTGTTGAATTCTTACCAGTGGGTAAAAATATAATTTGATCTCCTCTGGACCATGCTGTATCAATAATTCCACCTAATTCATTAAGTATTACCGTTACAGGAATAGAGATACCTGATGTAATATCTTCAACTTTAAATGGAACCGGCACATCCAGATAATTTCCACCGCCGGCTGGTTTTTTGGCGATATATTCGTTCTCATCCGAGAAGGTTATCATATAATCCGCAGGATATTTAATTTTAGGTGTAACAGTTCCACCTATAGTTGGTAATCGGAGTATATATGGGATATCCACATTCCCATTCCAGCCTGTTCTTTCCTCATCAATAAACAGCGAATCATATGAAAAAACTTCCAGCTTAATTCCATCAAAAACAGGATTGGAATCTTCTAATTTTAATGCAGTACTCTGATAAACAGAATAATACATATAGGTAATTGTAAACTGAGAATTATTCGGCATTGAAGAATTTTCTGTTCTGGAAATTCTTCCCCGTTCAAAGTTTACAGTATAATCAATATCCTTCTGATAAGTATTTCCTGCAAGATCCTTAACTACAAAGTTTTCATCATCAATAATATACTCCCGTGAAAGATTTGCAAACTTGGTGTCGAACAGATAAATAGTTTCGGTAACTGCTTTCTCTCCACGTACAGAATAATTCTTTTGATTTATTACAGTATCACCTAAATCGAGCGTATTGCTGAAACGGAGTGTATAAAAATCATCAATTACATCAAAATCATTTATTATTTTGAAATCAATAATTCCATTACCAAATCCGCTTACCTTTTGTACATCAGTATTAGCAATATTGGGCGGATTATAACCTGCTGCCCGCGGTCCGGCTATAACCTTTACAGTATTTATATCAAAAGCTTCGGAACCTGTTATCGGATCAACTGTAATTTTTTTGCTTGTTTCTGACGGCGGAATACCAAGTGAATCACCGTGATCATATGCTACAACAGCATAATAATAAGTTTGACCATTAATAACATTATTTGTATCAACAAATGAATGAACCAGCCCGGTATTATCGCCAAGGTAGTAATGCAATCCTCTTCCCTGGTATTCCACAGGATGGTAACCTCTCCAGTTATTTTGAATATCCCATTTTGCCTCAAAGCCGTCGATACCTCTTAACGGTTCATATAAATATGCAGCACCTCTTCCGTCTGTAATGGTTAATATATCTGCAAAATCCGGACGAGTACTTCGGTAAATTACATAGCCTTCAAAATCCTCGCCTGTTATCGGGTCCAGACTTTGTTCAGCTTTAGTATCCCAGTACAAAGTTACTTTTTTATCATCGGGAACTGCATAAACAGTTGGTCTGTCAGGCGGCTTAAAGAAACGGTAATTTTTATTATAGATATCCTGAACTGTTTCTGCCGTAGTAAGAAGATCCTGTAAAGTTTCACCAAACAGAAATGCCATCGAAATTCTTTTTGTTTCTCCTTTAGCAAGTGAGATGTAGCCTGATCCAAAAGTGAATACAATGTCGGCATTACTCTCGATATCACTAAAATTGCCGGGAACATTTCTTGCCCAGACTAATTCGTCATGTTTTATTGCATTAGCAGCACTCCAGGACCAGCTATTAAAGCTCGTCAAACCAATCTGATCGGCTTCATCAAGATCAGTATATTCATAATTTGGTTCTCCCGGTGCGAGCGGATCAGGTCTACCATCGAATAATCTGTTTCCCCTTGTTGGTATTCCGTCACCTTCACCGGCATCTCCCGTATTTGGAATTCCGTCAACACCAACATCATCTGTTTCAGGATCCCAATCTCCGTCATTATCAATATTATCATCCTGAGCCTCGTCTATCATCCCGTCACCGTCATTATCAATTCCATCATTCGGGTTACCGGGACTCTCAAGAAATTTACAACCCAGATATCCGAGCGGGACACCTAAATTACCCATCATATCAGGATCCCAGAAATACGCCATACTTCGTGCATATACAGGTATATCATCAACCGGCGGATAATTCGGAATATTAAACGGTGGTATGAATAATCCATTATCATCACTGTTCTGTGTTCCGCCTCCTCCAAGGTCAGGATCACCATATATACCAAAGAGTACTGTATCTAAATCTCTATCGCTGACATTGGTTATCGTCCAGACAAAGAAAATCGCATTAGCCGCAAGAGAATTACTCCATTGAAATGCTCTGCCATCAATCTGAACACCAAGGCCTTTTTTTGTTGTGTCATTGATAAACGGATAATAAGGAAACTCCAGGTTATATCTGTCATCCATTGCCCAGTAAACCTCCAGGTCAGCATTATTTTCACCGACTGTTAAGTATCCCGGCCAAACGTATTCTCCTGTAGCTTCGCTGTACCATTCCCGCGGCCAGCTATCAGGCTTACCATCTCTGTCTGAATCAATAGAAGGATTGGCTGCCATAAATTCCTGATCTGGATCTGCATATCCGGGCAATGGTTCCCAGGTCCAGAAAATTTCCGCATTTGTAGGATCGGTCTCTCTATAATTTGCATAATCATAAAGTCCATCAGAGATGATATGAATCCTTGTGTTCGGGTCTAATGCGCTTGGTACAGAAGCACCTATTATTGGAGTAAATTGGAAAATGTAGGGTGCGTCTCTCCATACCATTCCCAATAAATCTCTTAAGGAAGCACCGGGAAATCCGGGACCAATACCACCGTAATTCCATATCTCAACAGCAATATTATTCCCGTTCATTAAATATCTTTTTCTATCTTCAAAGGCATTTAATTTCCCTAATCTTTTTGATAGTTTATTCACCATATCATACTTATCAACTTCAGGTTCGACCGGGTTTGTATTAATGGGAGATGTACTCAGTTTTGTATTTAGAAAATCCATTACCGCCTGATGTTCACGTGCTCTTCTCTGTTCAACTGTTTCATTCTGTGCATAGATTACA
>JAWOIK010000273.1:0-6475 GCA_046484705.1 Ignavibacteriaceae bacterium
CGACAGTTTTGCCCGGAATCCTGGTGCACTTTTCCGTAACTTGCTGTTATCAGGTTACTTACATCCCTAAAATGGGTCACGATGTAATTGTATCACCAACCAGCCACTGCTACTTTGATTATAATATTGAAACGACGGACGTTCCTAAAGTTTATTCATTTGATCCCGTCCCGCCGGAACTTACTGCTGAAGAAGTTAAGCACGTTCTGGGAACTGAAGGAAATATGTGGACAGAATACGCGCCGCAGGAAGTGGTTGATCACAGATTATTTCCAAGATTAGTTGCTTTATCTGAAGTTGCATGGACAAAATTACAAAACAAAAACTATGATGATTTTACTACCCGTTTACAAAACCATTACGATAAACTTGATGAACTGAATATTAATTATGCTTTCGAAATTAGTCCGGTTAAAATTCATCCTGTCTTTGATAAAAACAAAAATGCTTTTACTGTGACTTTAGAAAACCAGCAGCCTCAATTTGATATGTACTATACATTAGATGGAATTGAACCAACAACAAAATCAACCAAATACACAACACCGATAAATGTAAATAAATCTTCAATTTTAAAAATCGCTTTATACCGCGGTAATAAAAAAGTTGGATACACAACTGAGAGAAAGTATGCTATCAGTAAATCACAGAATAAAAAAGTTGAACTTACATATCCTTACAGTGAAAGATTCACCGGAGGCGGAGATCATGCATTAACAGACGGTGTGAGAGGAACAAGCAACTATCGTGATGGCTCCTGGCAGGGATTTAGTATGACAGACTTTGAAGCAATTGTTGATCTGGAATCCGTAACAGATATAAAAAAAATAACTGTTGGATTCTATACGGCTTCATCATCATTGGTGGTTTTTCCTGAATATGTTGAATACTTTGTTTCGAATGATAAAGAAAATTTTAAATCTGTCGGCAAAGTAAGTAAAGAGTTTTCATTAAAAGATCCAACCTGGATAAGTGAAGATTTTTCGGTTGAGTTAAATAATACATCCGGCAGATACGTGAAGATATTTGCAAAGAATCCTTTAACTGTTCCCGATTGGCACCCTGCTGCCGGATGGAAAGTCTGGTTAATGGTGGATGAGATTGTTGTAGAGTAAATAAAAAACTAGAGCGATTCAGAGAATCGCTCTACAAGAATACGTGAAGATTTTACTTCAGCAGCATCATCTTCTTTGTTGAAATATAACCTGACCGGCCTGAGGGATTATCAGTAATCAATCTGTATACATAAATGCCGCTTGCATAGTATTCTGCATTTAGTCTAACTTCTTTGTAGCCTGCTTCCTGTACTTCATTAACCAACGTAGCTATTTCACTACCTAAGATATCATAAACTTTCAGGCTTACTTTACTTTCAACAGGAAGTTGGTACTGAATTGTCGTAACTGGATTAAATGGATTTGGAAAATTCTGTTCAAGCTTATAATCCTTTGGAGGAGTATAGTTAATTATAAATGATTTCATTCCTGAAAGTGGAATTCTATTTTGATCAGTTATAGTAAAATCAATTGTGTCTTTGTTGTTTACAGGAGCATTCCTGTTTATATCAAATGTAAATGTTATTGTTCTCTCTTTTTGTGGTTCAATTAACTCAATTATTTCTGTTTGATTTCTGAAATTAACAGAAGAAGATGACCTTAATAAATTAATGTTAACATTTTGGATTGCATCAGTTTCAGAAACATTTGCAATAGTAAGTTTAATCTGATTACCTTTTACTCCAGGCTCTACTTCGTACTCTGCCGAAAACGGAGTTTGGGAGTATGAAATAAAAGCTAAACTTATTACAAGTATCAAAATTATTTTTTTCATTTTTACTACCTCGTTTATTTAAATTCTTTAACTTTTTTATTTCCTAACATTTATGGACAAGGTGTTGAATCATAATCTGCTGTTACACTTTCACCGATTAATGTCCAGGTAAGCCCCTTTCCATCAAATTCAACACTAAATACATTTGTTTGTATTCCTGGTAAAAAGACTAATGGTTGTCCTCTAAAATTTGGATAAGGAGAGAACATATTATTTCCACCAACGGGGATGTATACCGCAGCATCATTGTTATTGTTGTAACCAAAGTATGCGGTGTATGAATATGCTCCGTTGTATTCTACACATTCCAGTATTGGTAATACAGATTCCGGTAATTCTTCTACAACAGAAAAATATGCTGTGTCAGAGTTTGACCCATAATTGTTTACCCATGCAGGTTTTTCGCCAATATCCACAACGTCATAATTTTCAATTGTAAAAATTAAAACAGAGTCTGAGATATATTGCGTGGGCTTTGCAACCCCGTTAAAATAAACAATTGAAGAGTCTGTAAAGAAATCACCCGCTGCGCTGATATCAATAGGATAAATTCTCCCTATTGCCGGTATTGAGAGTGCAGGTGAAATTGAGATTAGCACGGGCGGAGGCGCAGTAATGGCAAATATTAATGTATCTGAAGTGGACCACTCATCCGTTACCCAAACAGGATAATTGCCTATAGTTGAAATATCAGATGTTAATATTTCTGCTGTTAATACGCTGTCTGAAATGAAAGTAGTTGTTTTAGCAGTATCATTAAAATAAACAGTAGAGAGCGTATCGAAACCATAGCCATATACTGTTAACGTAAACGGCTGAGAGTTAACTATTGCAGATGACGGGTTAAGACTTGTTAAATTTAATACATTAAATATTGAGTCCATCTTTAATGTATAAATTTGTCTTGTTGGTTCCTCTATATCTATTACGTAGTAAATGTTGTTGGGGTAGCAATCAAAGGCGTAAACAAAGCCCCCTACAGGCATATTTAAAGTTTTAATCAATTCACCGCTGCCACTATTATATATTTTTACTAAACCCGTGTGATAGTAACTTAACGAATCGTTTAAAGTATCTGAGTATGTTTCGAATATTAATATGAATTCTCCATTCCCTGTAAAATATGCTTCGCACTCACCATCGTGATAAATAAACGGTGAGCTTGTATCTGCATCAAAATCATAAAGTTTGTAATAAAAATCCTGATCTGGATTACCATAGAATGCGGGATATGATTGAATAATTCCTTTCCCATTTCTACCAAATACTAATTTATAACCAAGAGAACCCAAATGACCGCCCAATTCTAATAAACTTTGTTTATTTATAATCTGGTTTGATTCCAATGAATAAGTCCATACCTGATCAACATCATTTGTATCAACATTGAAAATATAAATTCTATCATTTTCTGATGAAAAAAATGAACAATGGGAAGGATAAATTAAAAGATTGGGATAAGCTGTTTTCCCGAGTTTTAGTTGAGATGTAATTGTCCCTGAGAGTATATCAAATTCGCTTATCTGAGCATAATAATCAGAGAAAATGTATAGCTTATTTATTTGCGGAGAGTATAGCATTTCATCAAAATGTAAACCCCATAGATCATGTAAATCGAAATTTATAGAGGTGTCCAAGCAGTTATATAGAAAATAACTCCATTTATGAACCTCAATATTTAGATATGTTTGAGTTGGCTCCCATACTGGAAAAGCATATTTACCAATAGGTTGCTGTGGAAGAAAATCCTCAATAGAATTTGTTACTATGTTAAAGCGAAATATTTTTTGGAGTTGTTCATAAGTTGTATCCTGTAATTGAGTATTAAAGTAAATATATGGCTGAGATTTAATATCGATTAAAGATATTAAGCAAAAAAATATTACAATTTTTAATGTTTTAGTTTTCATTATTATTTCCTTTTTATATTAATTGCCGCCACCAAGTTGAGTATACTTTTTGTATACAGTATACCCATAGCTGTCTATTCTATTCGGATTTAAATCCCACTTCCTTCCTGTCCATTTATAATAAGTTCTTCCATTTCCATGATTATATTCGTGAAAAGCATTTGTCCAATCATATTCATCTTCATTAGGTGCACCATGATTCTTAGCTACAATATTATAAGAAGCTTGTAGTTTTGTTTTACCACCATCAATGTTAGCTTTCCAGTTCCAAAGCTGTCTTTCAGTCCCTGCAGGATCTTTATCCAATTGCATTAAACCATAGCCATTTGGTGAACCATAGATAGGCCACCCTACTTCATTATAAGGCCACCAGGAAAGAATATAATCTTGTTCAATAAAGTGATATTCTTTTGATTCAATTTGCATTATTGCTTTTATTTTATTTGAATTAGCATATGAATAAATCGTTTGTGAATCAGGATTGAATCCTAAAATTTTCCCAGATGGGATTTTGTCGAGTTCTGCAAGTATTTCGCCTGTTTGATAGTCTTTAGCTGTTAATGTGATAAACACTTCTCCTCCAGTAAATATCTCATCACTTGTTTCATCGTACCATTCATCTGTATCTCCATCACACCCATAGTACTCTTTGGGATAATATTTATTCTGCTTTTCTTGAACGGCTTTGAAATAAAAATATCCGCTGTCTTTATTAAAAGGCACTGACCAAGTGGTAAGATGTATTAAATTAGAGTAGGAAAGCCCCTGGAATTCACTTCGGCTAACACGATCACATATAGGTGACCTTTTGAGGGTACGTCTTTCATAGTATTTCTCAACCATAAATTTCCATTCATATTTTATTATTCCATTATGGAACTTCAGATATATTGCCGAACAATTAATAGTCGGCATTTGAGGTTCATAAGTAATCCACAATGTTGTAGAAGACTTTGGATAAATAATTTTGAGCGGATTATCTTTTACAACAGTTGCATCATAGTAACTTTCTGTTTGCCATCCAACAAAACAATCACTCTCTTCGATATCTTTTTGATTGCTGTTTGTGTTTTGCGGTTTGTACTCCGGATCTATCAATCCAACTCTCAAAAGTACTGAACCGGTACTATCTGCCGAAGTATCCGCCACAAAATATATAGGCTGAGATACATTGTAAACGTGTGAACCCTCCTGCCCACTTGCAGTTATCTTTCCAAGTATACATCCATCAAGCATCCCAACTTCATAAAATTGTAGTGTCGAGTCAAAATCTACTAATGTCCCATCAGGCAAACGTTTCTTTACTACAACCTGTGCGGTATCGCCCGGATAAATTGTATCTGGAACTACCTCGACATAAAGACTATCCCATTCTAGTACTCCAACAAACATTTGCAGTTCATTAACATAATCAAAAATGCAAGCATCCAGATATTTAAAGATTACTTGCCAACCGACAAGCTGACTATCAGCCCAAACCTCATTTGCCTCGCTTATTGGAATATTCCCTGCTACGCCCGACATATCACTGTGATATATCATTTGCACTGAATCACCGTGAGAGACATTCCCCAATTCATATAAATATGGATCTGGCGATAAATACATCCATACGGACCTATGCTCCCAAGAGCTGGGCGGACAATAATTAAAGATAGTTCTTGTATCTATAATATAGCTTGTAAATCTATTAATGAGACTATCAACACTTGTCGAATCACCCTTGAAGAAGTAAGTATTCAAAGTTGAATAATCAGGTAACTCCCAATCAAAATGATTGATGGAAGTAAAGTAAACCTGCAGCACTCCGCTTCTTGGCATTATAAAACCTGATACAACCGAATCTGTATAGACTATGGAAGTACCTTTTTGAATTTGTTTGTTTGACCTGACCCCTAATTCTATTTTCTCTTCAATTACTACTTGTGCAAAAGAAGAAAAAGAAATAAGAATAAACAAGAGAAATGTAATATATCTGATCATATTATACCTCTTATATATGGAATAAATTTATAGGAAAGAGAATTGGTTTGTCTTGTGCAGCACTCAGGAAACATGATTGTTCCTTAATTAAGTTAGCATAAACATTGCAAAACTTATTCCAACAGAAGTGTATGCGGAATGAAATGATTTTAGTAGATAAGAGTTAAGAACTAATTTATTGCATCGGCAAAAGTTCTGCCAGAGGTAAAATGTTATAAATGCTTTTCCATCTGCAATAGTTGACTGTTATAAAGCATTTGGTAAATAAGCAAGAGGAATTAAAAAATACTTTCATATTCTTTAATCATTTTATCAATTGTAAATTTTTCTCTAACAGTTGTTATTCCGGCTTGTCCCATTGTTCGGACAAGCTGAGGATCAGCAATTAATTTAGTTAACGATTCTGCTATTGACTGTGAATCTTTTGAAGGAACTAAAGACCCATTTACACCATCCTCAACAATTTCAGGGATGCTGCTCGTGTTTGTGGCAATACAGGGCTTTCCGGATGCCATTGCTTCAATAAGTACTATT
Source organism: Ignavibacteriaceae bacterium (assembly GCA_046484705.1). Lineage (GTDB taxonomy): Bacteria > Bacteroidota > Ignavibacteria > Ignavibacteriales > Ignavibacteriaceae > JAGXRK01. The sequence continues at coordinate 6,258 of JAWOIK010000273.1, forward strand.
CCAAACCCTTCCCATAAAGATGGAGTTAATAAAACATCTATTGTCTTCATTATATTGGGAATATCATTTCTGAATCCCGCTAAATGAATTTTGCTTTCCAATTTATTTTCTGAAATAAATTTTTCAACATCAACACGAAGTTCACCTTCCCCGCAAATTAATAGCCGGGCGTTCGGATGATTTTCGCTAACAGATTTAAAAGCATCCAACGCATATTG
>JAWOIK010000038.1:0-8520 GCA_046484705.1 Ignavibacteriaceae bacterium
CCTAAATTATAAATGATTATATCAATTTCAGTATCTTCATATAAATCCAGTTCAAAACTTGTTACCGGGTTGAAGGGATTCGGATAATTCTGATCAAGATTAAATTGTTCAATAATTCCCATTCCAACTTTAACCTGGGCAGAATATATAAATGAACCGTCCTTGTTTATTTGTTTAACCCTGTAAAATACTATTTCGTTTTTGTCGACTGATGCGTCAATGTAACTGTATTTACCTGTTATATCACCTGATGCAGTCAAAACTGCAATTTCATTAAAGCCATTTTCTGCCGTTGATTTTTCTATAATAAATTCTGTAGCATTTATATTATCCGGAGTTTGCCATTCCAATTGATTATAGGAACTGAGAATTTGAACATTAAGTTCCGGAGTTCGCGATAATATAGGTGCATCCGATGTTACAAGCTTTATACCAATGTAATTAATAATTCCTTTGTTCTTATAATTATTAAGTTCATTGGAAGTATCAAAATTAATTTGAATTAATCTTTCTCCTGTAACTGAGTTATATCTGGCATCCTCTAATAACTTTTTAACTTCATAGTTTTTATCGATAATTCTTAGCTGCTCAATTGTGAACGGAGATTCGGCTGTGTTTTCGAACTCAAGTTTAAGTTCGTTTATTTTATTAGCATTTTTTAAATCATACTGCTCAATCAAATCGCCGTTCGAATAGAATGTAATTGATTGAGATGAATTGTTGATCTCAAATCCTAAATGATTCCAGGTTTTTCTTGAATAAAAAGGTGAAACAGAACTAACAATATTTTTATTATAAAGTAAATACAACTTCTGAAAACTATTTACATTTAATGCAAACAATTGATTTCCGGTATGACTATTTACAAGTTTAATAAGCTGAACGTTATTTCCGGATAATTTAAACCAGAAGTCTATCCAGACTTTGTCTCCGGTTTTATCTTTTAAATCAATTTTCAGAAAAGAATTATTTTCAAATCTTGCTGCATTTCTTAGAGTTCTGTCGGGTTTATATGTAAATATTTGGGCTTCCAGATTATTGTTGCCGAGCTGTACTGAATTATCTTTTTCACCTATAGTCGAAACAACTTTTCCATCCTTAACAAATTCACCATAAAGTCTTATATCTATAACCTCGGAATTTAGGGCAGAACAATTAATCAGTATCTGAAAAAATGATTGAAGATCAGGAACATCTTTCCGAAAAATTATATCAATGAGTAAAACTTTTTCAGTTATGCTGATTAAAGTTGATGGTTTGACGGTTAATTTATTTGAAAATTCATGCCCGCGGATAATAACTGAATTGATATCTAAATTATTCTTTGAGATGATATAGAGTTTTAAAGCATCGGAGGTTATAACAGAATTATCTGTTATAAGTGAAACGTCAAATGAAGAGTTGAAAGCAACTAGCTGTGGATAATCTAATTCTGCAATAGGACTATAGTTCTGCCCCATGACCCCGATATAACAAAGAAACAACAATATGTTTAGTTGTTTAAACATTTTTATAGAATGAGATTGTGGACAGTTATCTATTTATACTGTCTTAAGAACTCAATTCTGTCCTGTAACTGACTTACAGGAACTAATAGTTTATCTTTACCATAAATAGCATCTTCTCTGTTGGTAAAGGCTAATTCGTAATCCTTACTCATTAATATTGCTTCTTCGGGACAAACCTCTTCGCAAAATCCACAAAAGATACAGCGAATCATATTTATTTCAAATTTTTCAGGGTATCGCTCTTTTTCACGTTCTGTTTCAGCCGCTTGAACTTCAATTGCCAGAGCAGGACATACCCTTGAACACAAACCACATGCAACACATCTTTCTTCACCATTCTCTTCAACTGCTAAAACAGGTCTGCCTCTGTAAGATGGAGGTGGAATAAACTTTACTTCCGGGTATTCCATTGTATATTTAGGTTTAAACATAGTACGGAAGGTCAGAGATAACCCCTTTATAATTTCCGGAACATAAACCTTTTCCCAGAATGTTAAATTATTCAGCCTTTTTTTAGGCGGTTGAGTTGACGTAGCCATTAATTCTCCGTTAAAATCCTTTTTTATTCATTAAATCTATTGATAATTTAATTTACTACTCAAACAATAACAAGGTGAAAGTAATTAAAGTCCAAATACCATTATTAAACCCACAACCCAGATAATATTAATTAATGAAAGCGGAAACATCACTTTCCATCCGAGATTCATCAACTGATCATATCTGAATCGGGGGATACTCCATCTGACCCAAATGAAAAAGAATAATAAAACAGCCATTTTCAAGAAAAATGACGCAATTTGAAGTATTGTAACCAAAGTTGAAGACAAACCAAATGTATCAATAAACGGTATTTGCCAGCCCCCAAGGTACATAGTAACAATAAATGCGCTTGCAATAATCATATTTGCATATTCTGCAAGGAAGAATCCGGCAAACTTCATACTGCTATATTCTGTATGAAACCCTCCTACCAGTTCAGGTTCTGCCTCAGGCAGATCGAAAGGCAAACGGTTAGTTTCTGCAAATGAAGATACAAGAAAAGTTATAAATCCTATCGGCTGAATAAGTGCATTCCACATTAAACCAGATTGTGATTCAACTATTGCAATTGGTCTAAGTGATTCTGATAACAACAGTACACCGCCTATTGAAAAACCCATTGATATTTCATAAGAAATCATTTGTGCCGATGACCTGATTCCGCCAAGAAGAGAATACTTACTTCCTGATGACCAGCCTGCAAACGTAATTGCATAAACACCGATTGATGTAAGTGCAAGGATATAAAGTACACCAATATTTACATCAGCTACAACCAGAGAAATATTGTAACCCAAAAGCTCAATATTAGGACCAATTGGTATAACAGCGTATGTAGTAAATGCAACAAAAAGCGCCAGTATAGGTGCCAATGCATGAATTTTACGGTTGGCAACTTCCGGAACAATATCCTCCTTCAACAAGAGTTTAAGTACATCTGCAAACGGTTGAAGTACACCCTGCCATCCTACACGGTTTGGACCTAACCTGTTTTGCGCCCATGCACTTATTTTCCTTTCGAAGTATACAAGGTATGCTACAGTTAGAAAGATCATTGTAATAAGAATTACAATTTTTATTAGTGATATGATAACTATTTCTAAGAGTGTCATTATAGAAATTTACTCCGGTTAAACTTTAGCAGTTAATTCGCTTTTATTTATTTTTAACTGAACACCAAGCTCGCCAATCACATCGTAATCCAAACCTTTGAATGCGGGTATAGAATTACTTATTTCCGAAAATACTTCCTCAGCCATTTGGAATTTATATTTTTGTCCTAATGCAGCAGATAATCCTGCAAGTATTTTCCATGTTGAACGCGAATCATATTTTTTACCACTAGCCCATCGATCAAACCTGGTTCCGAACTTATCAAGTCTGCTCATAGCCATTCCATCAAGTGCGCGGTCAGCATCGATAGACGAAACAGCAGGAATAATTCTTTGAACTCTACCCTGAAAATTTACAAACGTTCCATTCTTCTCTGCATAGGTTGATGCCGGAAATACAATATCTGCAAACGCGGTTGATTTATTTAAGTTGGTTGCGTGTACAATTAAAAGATCAAGCTTGGCAATAACATTTTCTAATTCCGAATCATAACTTAAAATATCATCTTCAATAACATAGAGAGCTTTTATTTTTCCTTCTCTGATTCCTATTATTATATTACTGAGATCTTTGCCATTCTTTGAAGGTATAATTCCAACTAACTCTGCTCCTAATGAATTTGGAGTAATATCGTCTTTTTTCAAAATGTCATCGCCAAATTCATTATCAATATGTCTTATGAAATCCAGGTTCCCGGTGCCAAGAACCGTTTTGGCAAACTTTGCAATTAAATAATTATCCTCGCAGGTAGCGTATGGAGAACCTATTACAGCTATTTCATCCTTTACAAAAGATTTTAGTCTGGATGCAGCTTCGGCAATTGCTTCATCCCAACCAACCTTAAGCAGATTTCCTTCAACTCTCAAATGTGGTCCGTCCACTCTGTCGTCTGCATTAACAAATTTAAAAGTATTTAATCTACCATGATCACACATCCAGTAACTGTTTACATCTTCATTGTGTCTTGGTACTAATCTTAAAATTTTATTATTTCTAACCCACACCTCTGTATTGCATCCTCGTGAACAGCCGTTGCAAATAGTGTTTGTGTGGGACATATCCCAAACTCTTGCCTGAAATCTGAAATCGCGATTGGTTAATGCACCAACCGGACATATATCCACAACATTCATTGAATAAGGATTGTCAAGTTCTTCACCGGGGAATGTTGTAATCGTAACTCTGTCGCCTCGTTGAACAAAAGTAAGTTCGGAATCTTTTGCTATTTCATCACAGAATCTGATACAACGTGAACAGGAAATACATCTTTCTCCATCGAACATAACTCTTGGACCTAAGGGAACACGTTTATCTTTATGAACTTTTTCTTCAACAAACCTGCTTTCACCTACGCTGTGCTCATAAGCATAATCCTGTAGTTTACATTCGCCAGCTTCATCGCAAATAGGACAATCGAGAGGATGGTTGATGAGAAAAAATTCCATCACTGCATTTCTTGCTGAAACTGATTTTTCAGATTGAGTGTGAACAACCATTCCATCTGAAGCAATTGTTGAGCAGGCAATTACAAGCTTGGGCATTTTTTCAACTTCAACAAGACACATTCTGCAATTACCGGAAACAGATAATTTCGGATGCCAGCAGAAATGAGGAATATCTATTCCGTAATCTGCCGCGGCTTCAATAATTGTTTGTCCCTGTTTGAATTCTATTTCACGGTCGTCAATAATAAATTTGGGCATATCTCAATCTCTAAAATTCTCTAAAAATTTCTAAGCCGCTTTTTTAATTGTGTTATCTCCGGACCTGATAACAATTTTTGTTAGTTTGGATTCGTCAAACATTTCATTGGCAGTTTCAATAATATCTTTGCTTGTTACCGATTCTATTTTCTGCATCATTTCTTCAACCGGAATCAATCTTCCATAGTTCAGTATTGATGTTGCCATGCGTATCATTCTGTTTGTAGTATTTTCAAGGCTTAATATCGTATTTCCTTTGATATATTCTTTCACACGTTTCAGATCTTTTTGTTTTACTTCCGTTTCTGTAAGTTTTTTTAATTCTCTGAAAACAATCTGATTAACTTTTTCAGCATGTCTTTCATTTGTAGAGTAATAAATACCGAATGCAGAAACATCCAGGTAGGAGTTAAGAAATGAATTTATCTGGTAGGTCATTCCCATTTTTTCTCTCACCGCCTGGAATAATCTTGAACTGCTCCCCTCACCAAGTAAAGTTGAAAGAAGATTTAATTTAATACGGTCCGGATTTCTGTAACCGTAAGCAGGTCTGCCGATAATACAATGAACCTGCTGAATTTCTTTTTCAATTATTTCTTCCCTCGATTCGGATGAAATAAAATTTTTCCTGCTATTGTTTCTTACTGATGGTGAAGAATTGAAATACTTTTCTGTCAATTTTATAACATCAGCATGATTAATATTACCTGAAACCGAAACGATTAAATTTTTTGTTTTGTACCTGGTTCCGTGGAACTTATGAAGGGTTTCGGAATTAAAAGAGTCGATATTTTCTTTCGTTCCGATAATCGGAAAACTTAATGTATTCCCTGTAAAAATCATCTCTTCAAATTTATCGAATATAAGTTCTTCCGGATTATCTTCGATGTCATACAATTCATCAATAACAACGCCTGACTCTTTTCTTATATGATGATCTTTAAACAACGGATTCTGGATCATATCGGAAATAACACTAAAGGTTTTCTTAAAATTTTCGGCTAATCCTCGTCCGTAATAACAAGTGTTTTCCTTTGAGGTGAAAGCATTTAAATATCCGCCGATAGATTCAATCTCATCGGAAATTTGCTTTGCTGTTCTTCTTCCGGTTCCTTTAAATAGCATGTGTTCAATAAAATGAGAGATCCCGTTATTTTTAATATTCTCATCCCTTGATCCTGTGTTATACCAGAAACCCAAAGAAAAAGATTTCACATATGGGATATATTCCGAAACGACCAAAATGCCGTTATTAAGCGTAGTTAAATTGTAATTATTCAATATCAATATCTGCCAACAATTTCTGAATTTTTGAAGTTGAAATATAGAGAATGCACTTTAGCCAATCAAGGTTACAATCCGTTGAAAAACGGAATGGTCCACCCTGTTAAGGAAGAAAGTTTCACGCAAAGTTCGCACAGGTTACGCAAAGCGACAGAGAAATTTATTCAGAAAGCTCAGGATACAACTCCTGGTACTTAACAAAGAAATCACCAATAGCTCTGTACGCTTTTTCAAGGATCAGTTCATTAGGTAAAAATACAACTCTGAAATGTTTTGTACCCGGCACCTGTCCGAATCCGCTTCCCGGAACAACAACAACACCGGTTTCTTTAATCAATTCTGCAATAAAATGTGCATCCGGCTGTTTCATATGAAGCTGAGGGAATGCATAAAAAGCACCTTCCGGTTTAACGCAGGAAATTCCCGGAATTGCGTTTAGCATTTCAACGGTAAGATCTCTTCGCCAGGTAAGTTTTTTCATCGCTTCTGTAAGATGATCCTGATTGCCTTCAAGCGAAATTTTAATTCCATATTGTTCCGGATGATTTGCAGAAAGTCTTGCCCTTAAAATTCTGTTAATGGCTTCAATGTATTCAGAAAGAATTTCTTTTCTGCCGCTCATAATTCCCCAGCCTATTCTGAAACCGGGAACCATATAATTTTTTGAGAGTCCGCCGAAGGTTATACAGGAAACATCTTTATTCATTGATGCAATTGAAATATGTTTCTTGGCGTCAAATAAAAGCTTGTCATAAATTTCATCGGCAAAGATTACCAGATTATATTCAAGCGCAAGATCAATTATCTGTTGTAAATTTTCTTTTGTGTATAATGATCCCGTTGGATTATTAGGATTGATAAGAATTATAGCTTTTGTTTTATCATTTATTTTGGATTTAATATCATCAATATCCGGCAGCCATCCATTACTCTCATCAAGGTAATAAGGATTTTCCATCATCTGAAGTTTGCTTGCAATTGCAGTATAAAGCGGATAACCGGGTGAAGGAGTTAAAACATTCTCACCGTCATTAACAAGTGCAGTTAAACAAATATCTATTGCTTCACTTGCACCGGTTGTAACAAAAATATCGTGGACATTAGTAATTCCTTTTTTCTCTGCTTCACGTTCAATTGCATCAACAGCTTCTTTAATTCCGGATGAAGGCGCATAACCATTTAAATTTTTCAGCATTGCTTTGTATGTTTCCTCAACAAGATGTCTTGGCGGTTCAAAATCATAAAGATTGGGATCACCAATGTTAAGGTATAACATTTCTTTACCGGTTTTTGCAACCTGGTTTGCTAATACCACTATATCTCTTACTGCGTAGGTAATATTGTCGGTTCTTATTGCTGGTTTAACAGGACGAAGACTCATTTCTATCTCCAAAAATTGAAAATTTTTACTGATTAAAATTAACAAAAATCCTGATGATTAGTAATGAATATAAATAAACAAAAGGCGGAATAAACTACTCCGCCTTTATAGAATTGGTTGATGAAAGTGAATGATTAACGAAGAAGGATCATTTTTTTGGTTTCAATGAAATCTCCCGATTGCAATTGATAGAAATAAACTCCCGATGCTGGATTCTTGATACTGGATTCTGGTAGGAACTCAACTTCGTGATTACCGGCTTCCTTATATTCATTAACTAATGTAACTACTTCCCTTCCAAGCACATCATAAACTTTAAGAGTTTGCCAACTGCCTACTGGTACCTGCCAACTGATCTTTGTGCCTGGGTTAAAGGGATTTGGGTAGTTTTGGTGTAAATAAAATTCTACTGGTCTGAAAAAATTACTTTTTTCTTCATCAATAAACGTAACGCCGCCATTTGTGGTTCGTAATAATTTTTCATTAGATGTGTATATCCAACCGTTCATTGAGTCAATAAAATCTAAAAATAAAAGATCACTTTCAGGAAGCTCAATTATATTCCAGGTTTCTCCACCATCATAAGTATGAAGCAGGGTTGAACTGCTAATCACCCATCCAGAAAGTTCATTAAAAAAATGTGCATCGGTATAACTTCCCTCTCTCTTCTGAACCCAGTTTTCTCCTCCATCTGTAGTTTTCCAGATGCCATTACCCACACACCATCCTGAATTATTTTCAACCATTTTCAAATATTTTTTGCCAGTAAGGGTAGAATTTGTAAAACTCCAGGTTTCCCCTGCATCCTCAGTTAAATATACTTTACCATTGGTTGAAATTGCACATACTTTTGTTCCGGTAAAGAAGCTTATTAAGTAAAAATTCTCCTGAGACGGCGTTTCAAAGGATGTCCAATTATTTCCGCCATCATATGTTCTGAATATATATGGGATCTCATTTCCATTATTAAAAACCGAAGCGGATACCC
>JAWOIK010000336.1:0-3131 GCA_046484705.1 Ignavibacteriaceae bacterium
AATGTTCTGTCAAACTCATCAGCTTCAACAACAATCAATTTGCCATTACCCAACCTTGCATTACTGCCGTTCAAATAGCTTAGCTGTCCACCAACTATCATAGTTGGATCAAGTCCGGCTTCAATTAATGTCAATCCGATCATTGCGGTAGTTGTTGTTTTGCCATGTGTTCCGGCAACTCCAATACCGAATTTCATTCGCATTGTTTCGGCAAGCATTTCTGCACGTTTTATAACCGGAATATTCCTGCGAAGAGCTTCTTTAATTTCCGGGTTATCCATTGCCACTGCTGAAGAATAAACCAAAGCATCAACATCATTTACGTTTTCTTCCGAGTGACCCTCAGATATATCTATTCCTAATTTTAATAATCTTTCCGTAACATCATTCAACTCTCTGTCTGATCCGGATACTTTGAAGCCCTGATGAAATAGTACCTCAGCAATGGCACTCATTCCTATTCCACCAATACCTACAAAATGAATTCTATTTATTTTATTTAATATCATTTATTTTCTATGAGAGTTTTTAATTCCATGAATCTTTTAATTAGCTCATCATGATTTTCATAATCTGTTGGTCTGATCAGGAGTCTTCTTCTCCTTAACTTTAATTTTAAAATTATCAACTGAAAAGCTTTTGTATGAACTTCTCGTCTTTCTTTTGTAAATCTGATTTTTTCAATTTTATCAACTGGTATTTCCCGCTTGTTAAATCTGCTTATATAAGCAATTCCGTTCTGATCGATTTCAATGTGCCTTTTCTTAAAAAGATTAATTAGTAATGCAAATATTGAAATGACAACAATTATTGCGAGGAAATAAATTATCGGATCTTTAACTACCAGCGTATATGAGTTATCCACAAACTCTCCTCTAATAATCAGGTAAAGCGCAAATACAACGAAGTACATTATAGTCGATTGATAGTAAAACGACATATTATATCTGAATGTACTTTTATGTTTTAGTTGTTCGCTTGTCATACTGCAATTGCAAATTTAATTGCCCTCTTTGCTATAATGTTTGCAGCATCGGGTTTGGAAAAATTTTTAATATTATTACTCAGATCTTTTAATTTTTCCTCATCAAAAATAAGTGTTGATACTGCAGTTAAAAAATTTTCTTTTAAGTTTTTATCTTCAATGATTACAGCTGCACCAACATCCGACAACGACTTTGCATTATGATACTGATGATTCTCTGCAACATTTGGAGAAGGAATTAAAATTACGGGCAATCCCAAAGCAGCGAGTTCAGAAATAGTTGATGCTCCCGCTCTGGCAATAACCATATCACAAGCGGAATATGCTTTATCCATCTCATCAATAAACGAATGAACCTTAACACGATCACTGTGAAGATTTTTATATTCATCAAAATAAAAAGATCCGGTTTGCCAGATGATCTGAATATCAAGTTTTAATAATTCAGTTAAATTATCTGATACAACTTTATTAATAGAACCTGCTCCCAAACTTCCGCCAAGAATTAATATAGTTCTGATAGAAGGCAATAAATTAAAATGCGTATAAACTTCAACACTTTTGTTTAATTGTAAACTTGTTCTTATAGGATTTCCTGAAAGTATCACTTTAGATTTCATTCTTAAATATTTTCTCGAATCTTCAAAGGCAACATGAATTTCATCTGCCTGTCTTTCTAGTAAACGAGTTGTAATTCCCGGATAACTATTAGGTTCAATCAACATTATATTTGCTCCCATTACAGATGCTCCCCACACAGCCGGACCAGCGACGTATCCTCCGGAACCAATTGCAACTCTGGGTTTAAACTTCATCGAAATTATTATTGACTGAATCATTGAGACAATTAATCTTAACGGGAATAGCAAATTTGTTAATGTCCATTTTCTTGCAAATCCTCTAATCCAGATGGACTTAAACCGGTAGCCGAGCTTTGGTACTACCCTGCCTTCAATTTTGGACCTTGTTCCGACGAATAAAATCTGTGCTTCAGGCTGCATTCTTTTTATTTCATCAGCGACGGCAATGGCAGGGTAAAGATGTCCGCCGGTACCACCGCCTGCAAATAAAAAGCGATATGGATTGTTGATTTTGCTCATCATATCAAATCTTCTGTCTTGATCAAATTATTAGTATTCATTTGCAATTCATTATCTCGTTTTGCATTCATTATAGCTATGTTTATTAAGATGCCGACTGATATTGAAAGAAAAACGATGGATGTTCCTCCATAACTGATAAATGGAAGAGGCAGACCCGTAGTTGGGAACAAACCTGTTGTAACTGCCACGTTAACAAATGCATAGAGCGCAATCGAAAAAGTAATTCCAAATGCAAGTAATTGTCCGAATCTATCCTTCGCTTTCTTTGCAATTAAAATTCCCGCAATGAAAAGAATCAGATAGCTTAACAAAACGATTACAGATCCCGCAAATCCCATCTCTTCACCAAGAATAGCAAAAATAAAATCGCCATAAGCTTCGGGGAGAAATAAATTATTTTGTTTACTGTTTCCAATTCCAACTCCTGTTAATCCCCCGCTGCCTAAACCGTACAAGGCTTGTTTAACCTGAATATTTAAATCACCTCCATTACTCATTGCATTTATGAATCCAAGTATTCTTGAACGGGAATGAGAAAACAGCATTGCAAAACCACCCGCAGCTATTAGCGAAACCAAACTTGATATTGCAATATGTTTAAACTTTGCACCTCCCACATAAAGCAGAGTTAATGAAATGATAACTAATAACACTCCGGTGCTTATATTAGGTTGAATAAATATCAAACCTGCAATAACCATCACCCAGATAAAGGCGTAAAGATATCCTTGCTTAAAATCGTTTATAAATTCTTCTTTTTGTTCTATCAATGCAGCAAGATGAATAATCAGAATCAGTTTTGCAATATCAGCAGGTTGAAGTGATATAATTCCAAGATCCAGCCATCTACCTGCGCCTTTAATATTTGGTGCAAGAAATAATGTTAATAGAAGAACCACTGCAATTGTTATCAGTGCCCATTTACTGTAATACGGTCGGCTCAATCAACAGGCACTCGGGTACCAGCAGCGGGAAATATGTCGTCGGGGCATGGAAGCCGTAATCCAGCAAGCGTTTGGCAAAATCCATAGCATTGACACCCA
>JAWOIK010000118.1:0-3196 GCA_046484705.1 Ignavibacteriaceae bacterium
AGGGTTTGTTTGCGAGTTTGAAGAAGCCGGATCTCACAGATACAAGACAGACCTCCTCGAGTATTTGTTGATAGATATAAATAACAATACATTATATAAGAAGCATCCTTATACGGCAAACATACAGTTTGAACCGGTGCTTCTGCTTGAGCACAGTGATACGCTTAGTCAGTCCTTTTCAATAAGTCATCCATTATCTGTGCAATCATATTCTCTATATGGTATAGGAGGACGCACTTATATCCAAAAGGTTTTGTTCAAATCATTTTACACAAATAATACAGACACAATTTATAATCCGGACAGAAATGTAAATTTTATTTCAGAGGTGGATTTTTCATTTAAATTTATCATTGATACAAATAAGTATAATCAAGGCTACTACCTCCATTATAAAATAACAGCAGAAGATAAAGGACTGGTAACAGGTTATTACAGCAGCCCTGATACAGGATATTATAAACTATTCTGGAAGGATTCTTCTACCACATCTATTGAAACGGAGCAAGATATACCTTTGTCATTCGCACTTCACCAGAATTATCCTAATCCATTTAACCCAAGTACAAAAATAAGTTGGCAGTCGCCAGCGGGCAGTCATCAAACATTAAAAGTGTATGATGTGCTTGGAAGAGAAGTAGCCACTCTTGTTGATGAATACAAAGACGCAGGTTACCATGAAGTAGAATTCCAGTTGTCAGTAGGCAATAGGCAATATGCAAGTGGAATATATTACTACCAATTAAAAGCAGGTTCATTCATTGAAACTAAAAAAATGATGGTGATAAGATGAAAAAACTAAGAATTTCATTATTAGTTCTAATCTATTCGATAAACTTGCACTCACAGTGGGAGATGATGAATAAACCAGTAGCCGTACCCGAAGTAAACTTCATCGTTCATCATCCCGCAGATTATATAATATCTGTAACACAAAATAAGGAAGTATTCCGGAGCAGCAATGATAGAAGTTCCTGGGTGTTAATATCAGTACTCGATAAAAGTATTAACTGTTTATTCTTAAGCCCGGACGGTAAATTATATGCGGGTATATCAACCGGATATATAGTCTCAACTGATATTGGTGTAACCTGGCAGGAGCATCAGTTAGGTCCATCACCCGGCAAGGATATAATTGATATGGAATTTGATTCAGACGGATACATTTATATGATATTACGATCTAATTACGCTGAAGCTCATTATATTTATATATCTTCAGATAACGGTTCTAGCTGGTATAATCCATCCAGCGGTTTACCATCTTCATATTATAGTTTGGTAGGAATTGAAAAAGATTCTTCGGAAAATATTTATGTATTTACCGGATCAAGTTATCCATCACTTTATAAATCCACGACGAAGGGCGTTAACTGGGAGTTAGTACCCGGCAGCCAGGACTATTCGCTATGGGATTTTAAAATAGATAGCAAAAACAGGATATATGTCCTTGGAGATTCCAAAATTTCTAAAACAGAGAATTTTGGGATTACTTATACTGAATTATATACAGGAAGATTTTCGAAGATTTTGCTTGATGCGAATGATAATGTTTATGCACTCATAGACCATATCAATATATACTTTATTCCGAATGATTCAGGATATACAAATTCCAATATTATGTTTTCATCTGATAATGGTCAATCGTGGGTAATGCACGGAATTCCCGGATTGAAAGCAAACGATATTTTAAGATTAAACGATACCTTATATATAGCAACTTCGAATGGTTTAAGAAAATCATCTTTTCCTCTTAATAACTGGAGTCTCTGTTATGAATACACAAACGTTTATACACAGGTAAATGAAATTTTAAGGCTTCAGTCAAATAATAGAATATTACTTGGCACTAAAAGAGGATTGATGATATCTGATGATAATGGAACTACCTGGAACGCTACAGATCTTTTGCCCAACATCAATGTCTTAACAAAAGATAATTCGGGAAATATATATGCTGCAGATTATAATCTTTACAGGTCTGATGATTTGGGATTAAGCTGGCGGTTACCTTATCAGTTATCAAACTGGGTAAAAAAAGCGATTAATAATATTTTTATAAATGATTCAGGATATATTTTTATTGCCCAGGCCAGAGGTGCAACTAATGAATTATACTTACGTAAATCTAATAATTATGGAGCTTCGTGGAATACTTTATGGTTTCACATCTGTGCTTGTAATGCCTCTGGAACTACATATAGTATAGTAGAAAGCTCATCAGGTAAGCTTTTTCTTTCTGCATCATTTATTACATATTATCCCTCAGCATCTAGTTTCGGGCGTATCTATGTTAAAGATCCCGAAAGTGGTTGGACAATAATGTTGGACTCAAAAATTGCTGCAAATATGTATTTGTATGATCAAAACATATACCTGCCTGTATTAGGTTATTATACTTCCCCATTAGGCATAATGAAATCCAGTGATGATGGTAATACGTTTATACCATTAAATAATGGGTTACCGAACCTTAACGTTTATCAACTGATACTGAAACCGGAAGTGTTTATTGCATATACGGCTGACGGAATTTACCGTTCCCTTGATCAGGGAAATTATTGGTTTCGTTTAGATCATACTGGTTTGAGCGGCAACCTGTTGAAGATCTATTATGACCATAATAAAATATTATACGCCATTACAGATGAAGGAGTTTTTAAATTCAGTGGGAATATTCCGGTTGAACTATCCTCGTTCACCGCTTCAAGTTCAAATAATACAGTTCAGTTATCCTGGTCAACAGCATCAGAGCTAAACAATTACGGCTTTGAGATAGAACGCAGTAAAGATCAAGCGGACTGGCGAACAATAGGATTCAAAGAAGGAAATGGTACAACAACAGAACATCAGAATTATACTTTTACAGACGACCTCTTCGGAGTAAACTCCCATAAACTTTATTACAGACTTAAACAGATAGACTATGACGGACGATTTGAGTACTCAAATGTTCTGGAAGTTAATGTTGCATCTTTAAATTTTGCACTTCACCACAACTACCCTAATCCATTCAACCCAAGCACAAAGATCAGTTGGCAGTCGCCAGTAGGCAGTCATCAAACTTTGAAAGTTTATGATGTGCTTGGTAATGAAGTTGCAACACTTGTTGATGAATATAAAGAAGCTGGTTACCACGAAATGGAATTCCAGTTGGCAGTAGGCAATAGGCAGTATGCAAGTGGAATTTATT
>JAWOIK010000124.1:0-4432 GCA_046484705.1 Ignavibacteriaceae bacterium
CTACAACTTGCTGATAAGAAATGGCGATCTTTAATTGATCTGAAATAGACCAGAGAAACCCTGCATTAAAATTAAATTCGTCTTCTCTGAATGATTTAAATAATCCTCGTGAAGGGTTGTCGAATTCACTTTGAGCTAATCTGTTAAGTACTGAAAATTCAAGACTGGATTCGTTATGGTAGATCAAACCAGCGGGATTGGTAAAAGATTTCGCTATTCCGTCTGATCCTGCAAAATATAAACTGTTGAGAGAAACAGATTTACTGCTTGTTAAAGGTTTTGTTTCTATTCCGCCGGCAGACAAATTACCGGGAATAGACACAGCAAATAGAAGAATAAAAGTTACAAAAGGTTTCATTAAGGTATCTCCGATAATTATTGCTGTTTATCACCGTGTTCTAAATGTGGCATATGCATAGTAAGGTGTTGCTCTTAACCTGCCAACACCATTCCAATCTTTATTAGCGATCCATACATAATATGTTTTGTTTCTTTCCAACCCTTGCACAGGATAGTCAACAAAGATTTTTGTATTGTCTAGCGCTTCTCCTGAAATCAACGGACCAGAAACAACATTATGTTTACCGTATAATATCTGCCCGCCTTCATCAACTTCGGAATATGCCTCCCATATCGAACTAGCGGCGGTATATTGATTACCATCGGCAATTCCAATTGCAGCAATCATCGTATCAATAACACCTGCCTGGTGGATTGTCCAATTTAATTGCACATGGTCGCTAGTATTGGTTTGAAGGATCTGAATTGTGCCGAGCTGTCCGAATGTTGAGATCTCAAATATGTTTATGTAGTTATCTAGTTCTTGAGTTCGTTGAATATGGATTGACGATGAAAGCTTTATTGTATCATCTATAACCTGATATCCTTCACTTAATGTTGAATCTAGAACAAATGGTTTACCTGCATTAGAACTCACAACTGACCAGACATCCTCTTTCATTACCCAGAATGTATAAGTGCTGTCTTCGATCAGTTCGGGTAAAAAAGTGCCCCCGTATTGGGCAGTTAGGTCTTGTGCACCCTGCTGTAATTCTCCGTATTTAACAGGATATGTAATCCCGTTTCCGGGTTTGGATATTAACCATATCAGTGTGTTGTCCAGAGCTGCAATACTACCCTTATTAATACCGAATGCAGTTACATACCCACCGATCCATGTAACTTTTGGCGCAAAGGATTTGTTCTCAATTAGAAGATCAGACATTTTCGGTGAACCAACATATGGGGCTAAAGTGTTATCAACCTTCTCACAGGAATTTGTAATAGCAACTAAAAGCATTACAGCCAATGAGCTGATTATAGCCTTCTTTATTCTATTGTATTTCTTCATAATAAAAACACCTATTATTAAAATGATTTACATTCTCTGAATTGTTTCGCGCCAATTACTGTTATATAATTCACCCTGCCTGTTAGAGTGAAGCAAAATATGCCTTCCGTTTGCACGTGGATCCCCAAATACAAACTCGTATGTTCTGTTCTCGTTAAATATCCAAATCTCGTATGGCGCTGTATTTGCTTCGGTGTTAAACTGATTTATCTGATGAGGTATGCCGTACTTAATACATATTCTACCTCTATCCGTCTCCCAGCCATTAACACTGTACCAACCAAAATTGTTTTTGGCGTGATTGAATCTTTTCTGAATCTCAATAAGATATTCGTTTTCGGGAGTTGAGGGATCGGGATCTAAATTCCGCCAATATTGAACTATAAACTCTGCCTTACCCGTTAAATTCAATGAGCGATAAAGTTTTAATTGTTGTGGAGTTCCTATATAAGATAGGATCGTGTTGAAAATCTCTGCCTGTTCTTCTGTAATTGAAGTTTTTGCAAAGAAAAAATCTTCTTGAATAATCTCAAACCTTCTTGATAATAATATATCTTCGCTCTGAGAAGGATCCCTAATTATAGCTTTTAATTCATATATACCAGATTTTAAATCTGAGACATCGATGCCGTGAATTATTGTCGCTGTGGAACCTGGTATATTTACAGATATATTTTTTAATTCCTTATTAATCAGATTCTGTTGATTGAGTATATTGTAATCAACAATTAATTCGCTGCTCTCAGTGTTAATTCCGTAAACCTCATAGTAGAAATAAAGTTTTGGTATTAATATGCCATATCTTCTTGATGGATTAGGAATTATTTTTAGATTCCCTTTTGAAAAATGACTCAACTCCTGAGCTGTGTCAATTGAAGAAACAAATTCCATTTCACTAGCGCTCCATCTTAGTGCATCGAAATGATCAACATGCAATGTTTTGTTGATTTCACCTTTCGAACTACCCAGATTATCTTCGGCAATTATTTGAATAGTGTAGTTTCCGGGAATAAGCTGTTCTGTCCAAAGATCATAAATAACCGTTCCGAAAGAAGTTGAATTATCGTCCGTGAAGTCTATTTCAGTTATCCAGTTTTGTTCACTATAAGTATTACCATCATCTTTTTTAATAACTGATTTAATTTTTATTTCACCGCGTTTTGAGTTTGCATTAACTTCCTTTGTTATTTGATCCTCGTAGAACATTAGATAAAACTCAACATGGGTTTTTTCATCATTACCGGAGAAAGATGCGTGATCCATATAAAATGTTAAAGTGCCGACACTTGAAGCAGGTATATCTTGTGAGAAATTGTTTTGCCATGGAAACAAAACAGAAAACAACAATCCAAGTATGTTAATACAACTAAATATTTTATTATTCTTTAAGACCACTAAGAGTGATTCCTTTTATGAAATACTTCTGTGCAAAAAAGAAAACTATTAAAATTGGAAGAACAGATGTTACAGAACCTGCCATCAGTAAATCCCATTGTGTCAAATAACGATCTCTGAAGATTGCCAAACCTAACTGAACCGTTCTCATTTCTTCTGAATTGACTACTATTAACGCCCAAATAAAATCATTGAATGCGCCCATGAAAGTGAAAATGGCTAATGTAGCTAACGCAGGCTTTGCAAGTGGTATAATTATTCTTCTTAATACCTGAAACCGTGTTGCGCCATCAATGTATGCTGCTTCTTCAAGCTCCCTGGGAATTGTAATAAAGAATTGTCTTAAGAGAAAAGTACCAAAAGCAGATGCTAAACCGGGGACAATAAGTGCATAATAAGAGTCTATCCACCCCAACCAATACAGCACCATAAAACTTGGTATCATTGTTACGTTGTATGGTATCATCATAGTCCCAAGAAATAAGAAGAACAGAACATCTCTTCCCCAGAATTTAAGTCTGGCAAATGCAAAAGCTGCCATTGAGCAAGTAATTAATTGTCCAACAGTTACAGCCAGAGCTACCAGAACACTGTTAAAATAGTACCTCCCAAATGGAGCAGCGGAAAAGGCACTCACATAGTTATCGAAGTTAAACGTTGTCGGCAACCACTTGGGAGGATAAACATATATTTCGTTCATATCTTTAAATGATGTAAGTATCATCCAGATAAATGGTGCAAGAACTAAAAGAGCGAGGGCGTATACAAATATGTGCAGTAAAGAGCTCTGTAAGAATTTCCATATTTTCAAAAGGTTTACGTTATTCATTATGCTGCTCCATAAACCTTTGATTTCATATACCTGATCTGGATCATAGTTAGAACAAACAGAAGTGCAAATAGAAAATATGAGATTGCTGAGGCATAGCCCATTTCAAAGAACTTGAACGCATACTCGTAAACATAAAACACTAAAACTTTCGTTGAGCCTAATGGCCCTCCTGATGTAAGCACATATACAATATCAAATACCTGGAACGACGAAATCATAGACATAATCATTATAAAGAATGTGGTGGGAGCTAACATTGGAATCGTAATATGCCTGAATTTTGCAAATCTGCCTGCACCATCCAATTCTGCAGCTTCATAATAACTTTCAGGAATTCCCTGCAACCCTGCAGAAAAAAGAACCATATTAATTCCAAATGTCTTCCACACACCCATTATAATGAGTGCAAACATTGCAGCTGTTGGTTCATTCAACCAGTTAACAGGATTAAAACCAAAAAAACCAATAAAGTAATTAACCAATCCAAAGTTTGGATCGTATAACCATCTCCAGATTACAGCAGCAGCAACGGGAGATATTATTACCGGTGCGAAGAAGGCTGTGCGTAAAAACTTTTTTCCTGCAAGTTTTTTGTTAAGCACATAAGCAATTGCAAGCGACAAAGCCATATTTAATGGTATAGTCCCCATAGTATATATAGCTGTGTTTTTAAGAACTATCCAGAACTCGGCGCTTTCAAACATTCTTATATAATTATCCAGGCCAACATACGTGGCTTCGCCACTGAACATATTCCACTTTTGAAAACTCAGATAAAAAGAAAAGAAAACAGGAACCGAAACCACTGAGGATTTGAACGCACAAGCGTACACGGTTGGGTCCGATGTTGTGTT
>JAWOIK010000237.1:0-13584 GCA_046484705.1 Ignavibacteriaceae bacterium
TAAATATAACTGGCGTGGTAAGTAGTAATAAAATTTTATTAAGATAATCATTAGACAGTGGAATAAAATTAGTAAAGCCTTCCCACATCATTCCCATATTTATTATTGCAATTGGTATGGTTAGAATGAGAGCTATAATAAAATCCCTCCTGATCTGATCTTCGTATGAACTTTTATAGTCACTACTTTCCCGAACGGGGATTACTTTTTTATCTTTTAAGGATGACACATCTATTTTATAACCCGCTTCATCAACGAGGGCGGCAATTTTACTTAGATCGGTCTGTCCATTCTTAAGTTCAAACGTTACTTTTTCTGTTGCAAGATTTACTGAAACATTTTTCACACCTTCTGCTTTTGAAACAGCCTTCTCCACTCTTGCAACGCAGCTTGCACACGTCATCCCTTCGATGGGTAATGATATTTTATTTGTCTCTATCATAATGTTAAATTCTATTATTATGATTAATTAAATCGGAATAATTGAATGAGGAAATTCTTATGTTATCAATTTATATTAGCTGACACTGATCACTTTATATCCTGCTGCCTCAATTGCATTCTTAACCACCTCGGGATCCGTGTCGTTATTACTATTTTCAATTTTGACAGATCCTATTTCAACGTTGTAGTCTAATATGTTTGCTTTATTTAGTTCTTTTTTGACAGCCATTACACAGTGTGCGCAGGACATTCCTTCAACTCTGAATGTTAGTTCCATTTTTTCTCCTTTAATTTTTACAATGTAAAATTAGAAAAGAATAACTGATCACACGTTACAAATTAGAAGGATTGAGTTATAAAATTTTCAGGTAATTTTATCAATCGGTTTTCTGCGGGATTCTTTGAATTGTTTAAAGTAGGATGGGGTTAATCCGGTTACTTTTTTAAATTGATTTGAAAGATGCTGAACACTGCTGTAATCCAGACGGTAGGCGATTTCACTTAGTGTTAGTTCATCATAAACAAGTAGTTCCTTCACCTTTTCAATCTTTTGCATAATAATGAATTTTTCGATGGTCATACCGTCGATAGATGAAAACAGTGTTGACACGTATTGATAGCTTAAATGAGTTTCATTTGTAATTTCACTAACAAAATTAACCTTTGAAATATTACCTTCGCTCAGTTCCTTAATGCTATTGATAACTGTTAATTTAATCTTCTCAATTATCCTTGAATTTTTATCATCAATAAGTTCAAAACCGTTTTGTTCGAGAACAGATTTTATTTTACCCAGGTCAATATTATCATCATATTTTAAAAGTACTTCACCAAGTGAAATTTCCTGCACTTTATAACCTAAATCTTCCATCTCTTCTCTAACCACTTTTATACAGCGGTTGCAGACCATATTTTTAATATTTAATCTAAGATTATCAGACATTACTAAAATTTGATTTTGGTAGGTAAAGATAAAAAAAGATGTTGAATGATTGGAGGCAGGTCAGAACTAAAATCACTATTCAAATTTCAAAGTATACATTGCGGTGTTATTTATAGACTGTAACCGGTAGTAGTTTCTGTTATGTTTTTTTACAGAATATCTTGAATTCTCATTCATATTAAGGTCATTTACTACAATGAATTTTTCCGAAGTTCTTTTTCTTGGATCATTCTGATATATATTCTTAACCGATATTTGAGAAGCATTATTTGATAAAGGTATTACTTTTGCGGCGCTAACCGTATCCAAAATCACTTCTAATTTATTTCGTGTTCTGATCTTATAAATTGAAAATGACAGCGTAAAAATGCCGATTCCAACAAGGACAATCAGGAAAATCGTATGTTTAATTATTTCTATTAATTCCATTATTAAATCTATTTAATCAAAATTTAGCCAATAATTATACCATTACAAAAATAGTATATATTTCAGTTATTTTCTTAATTAAACGCTTTTTAATTGAGATTATTATCAAATTGAGAATGGTCACTGGATCATCTAACGTTTTTCCATAGTTTTCATTAGCCGGAAAAATTGATTTTACATCAAAAGTTTGATAACTTAACCGCCTGATTTATAAAGACTTAGTAAATTCTTCACTAATTAAAGGGCTTAAAATGACGAAGGCGGATATTGTTGATAGAGTTGCAGCCGGAACAGGTTTAACAAAACTTGAAACCGAAGCAATTATTGAAGGATTCATCACAACAGTAATCGAAGCTTTGAAAGAAGGTAATGGAATTGAGATCAGAGGATTCGGCAGTTATAAGGTTAAGAAAAAAAATGCCAGGCAGGCAAGAAATCCTAAAACCGGTGAACAGGTATTCGTTCCGGCTCATTTTGTACCGACTTTTAAATTTTCAAAAGATTTTAAGGAAATAGTTGACAAAGGTATGAAAGAAAAGGGAGTTGAGATTTAATGTCTAAGTTTTGCGGTAATTGTGGATTTCAATTTATTAAGGAATATAAGTTTTGTCCGGAGTGCGGAACAAAGGTTTCGGGTAATAATGTATCCGGCCAGACTAAAAAAAGTTCAAAACAAAACATCGATAAAACTTCACCCAATATTGATGATAAGCAGCTGGATCCAAAAGTTATACTTGGAATATTCGGTGCGGGTGCAATAATTATTCTTCTTATTATTATTACAACCGGAGTATTTGACTCACCTGACGTCAATCAAACCTTCACGACTCCCCAAACAAACCCGGGAGTTAATCTTGGAAATGTTCAACTAATAAGTGAACTTGAAGAAAAAATAAAACTGAATCCGGAGGATCATAAAACATTACTTGAACTGGCACATCTTAAAAATGATTCAGGCTTATATGAACAAGCTATCATAAATTATAAATCTTATCTGGAACTGCATCCTGATGATGCGGACGCAAGAATTGATATGGGTGTCTGTTATTTTCAGTTGCGAAATTATGAAACTGCCAAAATGGAAATGCTGAAAGCACTTGAATATTCACCAAAGCATCAGATTGGTCATTTAAACCTGGGAGTAGTAACTTTAAGTGCTGGAAATCTGGAAGAATCAAAAGAGTGGTTTAAAAAAACAATTGAAATTGATCCCGCATCGGATGTGGCAAAGCGGGCTGAAGAATTATTGAAGTCACATTAATTAAAATTATTTTAACTAAGGAGTAACGAATGCCTTGCGGTAAAAAAAGAAAACGTCACAAAATGTCGACACACAAACGAAAAAAAAGATTGAGAAAGAACAGACATAAAAAGAAATTAAGATAATATTAGAGGTTGAGTATTCCGATGATTTATAGAATTCATTAAAACTCAACCTTTAAATAAAATTAATAAGTTATAAGCCACAGAACAGTTCTAAAAGCATTCTGAATATTAATAATTTTACACAAGCCAACTTAGCTCAGCTGGTAGAGCAGCTCATTCGTAATGAGCAGGTCGCCGGTTCGACTCCGGCAGTTGGCTCGGTGTCTTTTATATTATTAATCCTGTCTTAACATTATCCCTATCACCCTCATCATTTCAACAATTTAAATCATCACTTTTAATTATATTTACATTGTTAATTTTAATAAAAAATCATTCGGAGATTTATTATGCACGAGAAAAGTATTCAATTATTAAACAGAGCTATAGCTGATGAATTATATGCCGTTCATCAGTATATGTATTTCCATTTTTTATGCGATGACCAGGGTTATGATCTGCTTGCAGGACTTTTTAAGAAAACAGCGATTGATGAGATGATTCACGTGGAAACTCTTGCTGAAAGAATATTATTTCTTAAAGGTGAAGTAGAAATGAAAGTAGGCGGTGAAGTACAAACGATTAAAGATGTAGCAAAGATGCTTGATCACGCAGCAAAAATGGAACATGAAAGTGCTCACGATTATAACGTCTGGGCAAATGAGTGTTCAGCAAATGCAGACTCAATATCCAAACAAATATTTGAGGGTTTGGTTGCTGATGAGGAACGTCATTTTGATCAGTATGATACCGAACTGGATAATCTTAAAAAGTTTGGTGATAATTATCTTGCACTCCAATCAATCGAAAGAAGTAAAAGTTTATCTTCAGGTAAACCAACAGCCTGATTGTTCAACATACCCTATAATTTAAAGGCTGAATTTATGTCAGCCTTTATTATTCATCATTACCTCAGTCTAAATTTATCACATTTCAATATCTCCCGTATTAATTGACTTCATAGAACCAAAAAAAAATGTGGGGTTAATTGAAGATTTTTCTTGACTTTAGCCAAAATTTTCCATTATTTTGGGGAGTAGTGGGGAAAAGTGGTGAGAAATTCCAAATTAATATGAGATTATAACATGTTCAGAGGTCAATTTACATATTCAATAGATGCAAAAGGAAGGATCAGTATACCTGCTAAACTTCGCAAACAGATATCTCCGGATGCAAATGATTCTTTCGTAATGACGAGAGGAGTATCATTATGTATTGATATTTACCCGCTGAATGAATGGACTCTGATAGAAGAAAAACTTTTAAAACTAAACCACTTCCAGCCGGATGATGTTCGCTTCATCAGAATGATGACACAATTTGCAATTGAAGATTCGATGGACTCACAGTCAAGAATATTAGTTCCACAAAATTTAATTGAGTATGCAAAGATTGAAAAAGAAGTACTCATACTTGGTGTACTGAAAAAGATAGAAGTATGGAATCCTAAAATCTATGAAGATTACCTGAATCAATCGCCCGAAACTTTTGAACAGATAGCAGCTAAGGTTATGACCTAAAATGAACATTCATCATACACCGGTATTACTTGATGAATGTTTGAGTTTATTGATTACAAATACATCCGGAGTTTACTTTGATGGTACTCTTGGATTCGGCGGACACTCGCAGGGGATATTAAACAAACTAAATGATAATGGCAGACTTATCGCAACAGATTTCGATACTGATGCTTTTAGTTTTTCTAAAAAGAGATTTGAAAATGATAACCGTGCAAATCTGTACAATTTTAATTTTTCTCTGGTTGATGTTATTGCCAAGATTGAATCAATTGAGTTCTTTGACGGAATTTTAGCCGACCTTGGTGTTTCTTCTTTTCAGCTTGATAATGCTGAATCAGGATTCTCATACAGGTTGGATACAAAACTTGATCTCAGGATGGACAAGGGCAGATCGATCACAGCTGCAGATGTTATTAATAGTTACTCTGAAGAAGAAATCGCAAATATAATTTATACTTTCGGCGAGGAAAGAAACTCCAGAAAGATTGCCAGGAAAATAGTCGAGAAAAGAATGATTGAGAACATAAGCACAACAAGACAGATTAGTGACATAATTTCTGAAATTGTTCCGCCCAATTTCAGAACAAAAACTTTATCAAGAGTATTTCAGGCATTAAGAATTTTTGTGAACGATGAACTTGAGAATCTAAAATCTTTTTTAAAGTACTCGGTTGATGTTATGAATAGTGGGAGCAGGATAGTTGTAATTTCTTATCATTCACTTGAGGATAGAATCGTTAAAGAATTTTTTAAAGAACAAACAGTTGAATATTTGAGTCCGAAACTTGATCCTATTGGAATTAACAGAAAAGATCCAAAGTTAAAGATATTAACAAAGAAACCGGTACTTCCGGCTGAGAATGAAATAAAACATAATTATCGTGCAAGAAGTGCAAAACTTAGAGCAGCCGAAAGAGTATGAAAAAAGGAAATAAACCCATAATCGTTTACCTTTTGATCATACTTACTATATCAACAGTTTTTTTGCTGTTGATGGTCGGATTCAAATTAAAAACGGAAGATCTTTCAAGAATAAAATTTGAAACTGAGAATAAATTAAAGACCGAACAGGGAAAAGAAATTAATTTAACAGCCGAATATCAGACGTACTCCTCAGAAGAACGCATTGTAAGAATTGCAGGCAGCGAGCTTGGTATGATCAGAAGAACGGAACCGGTAGAATCAATTATTTATTCAAAAGAAAAATTAGAAGAAGTTAATCGATTATTAATACAAAAGTATGATTAATACCAGAGCACTGTTGATTGTAATATCGATGATTCTGTTTTTCGCAGCATTAATTGTTAAGCTTGTGGATATACAGATTGTTAAGAGCGAAGAACTTAAGTACTTCGCCAGGAAACAGCAGGTTGGTGTTGAAAAAATTCCTGCTGACAGAGGTCTTGTTTACGATAGAAATAATGTGCTGCTCGAATATAACCGTCATGATATTTCATTCTTTGCCGATCTTAGAATGGTTTCTTCCAAATCCAGGGACGATATTGCTGAAAAATTTTCACTTGTATTTGGTAAAAGTAAAGCTCATTACCTGAAATTGTTAAGCGGTACGGGTAAAACTATTTGTCTTGAGAAAAAAGCTTCAAGTGAAAAAGCAATCCAGTTAATTAACTATAAGAAAACAGGATTATTTTATAGACAGGATCCAACCCGGGTCTATCATTACGGTAGTCTTGCCTCGCATGTTCTTGGATATGTTAATAATGAATATAATGGTCTTACAGGAATTGCACAATCATTCAATACTGTTCTTAAAGGCGAAGAGGGATTAAGACTTGTTGAGAAAAATGCTGTTGGTAACCTGGTTTCAATTGAAGAGAAAGAAACCAAACCATCATTACCAGGTAACAATATTTATTTAACCATTGATAAATCGTATCAATCAATTCTTGAGGAAGAATTAAAAAACGGGCTGAAAGAGTATGGTGGTTCATCTGCTACAGGAATTATAATGAATCCGAATACCGGTGAAATACTAGCTCTTGCAAATGCGAATGATTTTAATCCTAACGCGTATTGGAAATTCAATGATGATGTTAGAAGAAACAAAGCGCTAACAGATACTTACGAACCGGGTTCTACTTTTAAAGTTATAACCCTTGCTTCGCTGTTAGATCAGAATATGTGCTCTTTACACGAATCGATTTATGTGGAAAATGGAAACTACAAGTTTAAAAATGTTAACATAAAGGATACTCATCCGCATAACCATCTATCAACAACTCAAGTACTTGAACAATCAAGCAACATCGGAATTGCAAAACTTGTTCAAAGGATGGACAATGAAACATATTACAAATATTTACGCGGATTTGGCTTCGGTTACAATACCTCAGTGCAGCTCCCCGGTGAGGCAAGCGGGCTTTTAAGAAAACCGGATAAGTGGTCAGGTTTGTCAAAAACCTATCTGTCATTTGGATACGAAATATCTGTTACCCCGATTCAGCTTATAACAGCTTTCAGTTCGGTTATTAATGGCGGAATTTTATATCTACCGCAAATAGTTAAAAGACAGGTACGTTATGACGGTTCACTGGTTTATAATTTCCAGCCCAAAGAGATCAGACGGGTAATTTCATCTGAAACCTCCGATCTGATGAGAAGATTACTTGGCGGTGTTGTTAAAAATGGAACCGGTAAGAAAGCTAATTCAGAATTAGTAGTTGTTGGAGGTAAAACAGGTACATCGCAAAAACTTATAGATGGAAGATATTCACGTGCTCATTACAATTCTTCTTTTATAGGATTTTTTCCTGTTGATGATCCTAAAATTGCAATGCTTATTCTGGTTAATTCACCTGATATTGGGAAATACGGTAGTTTGGTTGCTGCTCCAATTTTTAAAAATGTTACAGAAAGAATCGTCTCCGGCAATATAAATGATTTTGAACACCTAAGTCCGGATGAAAAAAATATCGATGTAAAATACGCTGCTAACATTAAAGATAATGATATTGTTGAATCGTACGATAACATCCGGAGTATCGGATTAAGGGAAACGATAATTGATTCAGAAAACCGGATGCCTGATCTTTCCAGTGTTACCGTCCGTGATGCCATAACAGTTCTTACACAGCTCGGAATTAAATATAAAATCAATGGTAGCGGAATTATTTATTCACAGAGTATAACTCCGGGTAAAAAGTTAAGTGGTAATGAGGTTTGTGTGCTTACCTGTTCCGATCTTAATATTAAAGGAGCATCGGTTTATTGATGGAACTAACAGATCTTCTCAACAGTGTTAATGCTATTAAGGTTCTGGGAGAAGTTCAAAGACAGGACGTTGGTTCTATCGAATATGATTCAAGAAGAGTGAAAAAGAATTCACTCTTCGCGGCAATAAAAGGTTTCAGTACGGATGGACATAAATTTATAATCGAGGCAATAAACAAAGGTGCAATTGCAGTTGTGGTAGAAGATGATAAAGCCGCACCTGATGAAATATTCATTCACAATAAAGTTGCAAAAATTCTTGTTCGTAACAGCAGGATTGCCCTTGCTGAATTATCAAAGGGATTTTATAAGGATCCTTCATCTAAAATTAATTTAATCGGGATAACCGGTACTAACGGAAAAACAACCACAGCATTTTACTTGAAGCATATTTTAGAATATACTGGCAGCAAATCCGGTTTAATGGGAACAATTTCCAATTATATCGGTGATGATATAATTAATTCTAGTTTAACAACACCGGAATCCAACGATTTAAATTCTATGCTCTTCAATATGATTTCAAAGGGATGTAATCATGCTGTTATGGAAGTTTCTTCACATTCACTTGAATTATACAGGGTGTACGGACTCGATTTTAAATGCGGAATCCTCACCAATATTACATCAGATCATTTGGATTTTCATAACTCATTTGAAAATTATTTGAATGCAAAGAAAATTTTGTTTGATACTCTAGGAGAGGATTCTTTTGCAATAGTAAATGCTGATGACCCGAATTCGGTTTCAATAACAAAAAATACAAAAGCAAAAATAATATCCTACGGAATTTCAGATTCAGCAGATTACAGAGTTTATGACATTCATTTCGATCTTGATGGAACTAATTTTACAATCAAAAATGATTCTGATAGATATTCAGTCAGAACATCTTTAATCGGAACATTTAATGCTTATAACGCAAGCGCAGCTTTTTCAACTGCAGTGTCCTTGGGAATTGATACAGATAAAATTATTAATGCAATCCGTACAGCTCCTCAGGTACCGGGAAGATTTGAAGTAATTGGTTCGGGTTCAAAAAAGATTATTGTGGATTATTCACATACTGCAGATAGCCTTCGGCAGGCGTTGTTTGCAATCAGAGAAATAGTTGGCAATAAAATGAAGGTTATAACTGTTTTTGGTTGCGGAGGTGATCGTGATAAAACCAAAAGACCTGAAATGGGCAGAATAGCATCTGAATTGAGTGATGATATAATCATAACTTCAGATAACCCCAGAACCGAAGACCCAAATAAAATTATCGATGATATAAAAACCGGAATTTTAAAATCAAACTATAAAGTAATAGAAAACAGGGAAGAGGCGATAGGGCTTACAGTAAAATCAGCTCCGGAAAATTCAGTTATTTTAATCGCTGGTAAAGGGCATGAAACCTACCAGGAAATAAACGGTGTTAGAAATCATTTTTCTGATCAGGAAATAGCAAGGAAATATTTAAAGGAATGAACCCGATTAAACTTTCATTAAAAGATATATTCAATTTACCGGGAGCCGCTATTTACAACCCGGATTCTTTCAAAGCAGTTTCCTCTGTTTCTATTGATTCAAGAAGGATAAGAAAATATTCACTTTTCATTGCTATCAAAGGTGAAAAATTCGATGGTCATAATTTTGTAAATACTGCAGTAAAAAAGGGTGCATCTGCAATAATGATAAATAAAAATTATCTGAATAAAATTAATGATTCAGATATTCCGGTAATTACTGTTCCGGATACAACAAAAGCATTAGGTGACGTTGCTAAGATATGGAGATCAAAGCTCAACGCTAAGGTAATCGGACTCACCGGCAGTTCAGGTAAAACAACAACTAAAGAAATGATCTCTGCATTGTTAAGTGAAAAATTTAAAGTAAATAAAACAGCAGCAAATAATAACAATCATATTGGCGTACCGCTCACTATTTTAAGCACAAGGGCAAAACATCAGGTTCTGGTTGTAGAGTGTGGTACTAATCATTTTGGCGAGATACCTTACATCTCAAATATTCTTCAGCCGGATTATGCACTTATTACAAATATTGGTGATTCGCATCTTGAATACTTAAAAGACAGACAGGGTGTTCTTAAAGAAAAATCAACTTTGCTTGAAGCAGCATCAAAACGAAAAGGCAGATTATTTATTAATACTGATGACGAACTGATATTAGAATTTTCAAAAAAATTCAGAAATAAAATTAAATACGGTTTTGGTTCCGGAAATGACGTCAGTGGTAAAATTATTTCTTATGATGCAATCGGCAGAGCAGAACTTGAAATTCAATCAAGAACGAACAGAAAAAAACTCAAGTTGAAAATTTCACAGCCTGGTGAAGCAGCAGCAAAAAATTTTCTTGCAGCTTCGGCAGTAGGATTTGAGTTTGGATTAAAACCGAATGAGATTATCAATGCTTCCAGGAAAATAAAAAGCTCTGATAAAAGAGTTGTAATCAAAGTGTTCAAAACTTTTACCATACTGGATGATACATACAATGCAAACCCGGATTCGATGCGTACCGCAATTTCAATTCTATCAATGTATAAAAACCGCAGAAGAAAAATTGCAGTATTGGGTGATATGTTTGAATTGGGAAGTCAGGCAAAAAGACTTCATGAAGAATTAGCCGATTTTATAAAAACTCAGAATGTAGACGAAGTATTTGTTATAGGTAAAATGATGAAATATTTTACAAAAATAATGAAAGACGGTAAGCTTCCGGTACAGTACTTTGAATCAAAAGAATTATTAAAAAAGCATTTGAAAAAGGTACAACTACGTGGTTCGGTTATTCTGGTTAAAGGCTCACGAGGAATGAAGATGGAAGAGTTTGTTTCAGTAATTGAATCCAGGGCTAAATAATGCTTTACTATTTATTTGATTACATAAACAGAATTTATTCGCCGCCAGGATTTGATATTTTCAGATTCTTAACATTCAGATCCGCACTTTCTGCTATAACCGCTTTATTCATTGCATTTTATGCCGGTCCCAAAATTATAAAGTTATTGCAAAAGCATCAGATAGGCGAAGTAAAAAAAGCAGATGGTCCGCAATTTCATTGGTCAAAAGCTGGTACTCCAACTATGGGTGGATTGATAATACTGCTTTCTATTGCAGT
This sequence comes from Ignavibacteriaceae bacterium, assembly GCA_046484705.1. Classification (GTDB taxonomy): domain Bacteria; phylum Bacteroidota; class Ignavibacteria; order Ignavibacteriales; family Ignavibacteriaceae; genus JAGXRK01. The sequence goes on from JAWOIK010000237.1 coordinate 11,056, forward strand.
TCCGGTTTTACTATGGGGCGATATCATCAGCATTTATGTAATCCTGATTCTTGCCGGCACTTTGTTTCTTGGAGCCGTTGGTTTTCTGGATGATTATCTGAAAGTAATGAAAAAACTTCCGAACGGATTGATTGCAAGATATAAATTGCTGGGGCAGATCTTCGTTGGATTGGTTGTAGGGATTGTAATATATATATCACCGGAATTCAGTGGGTTCAGCACTCTTACAACGGTTCCATTTCTGAAAAATGTAAACCTGGATTTATCATATTTATATATACCTGCTGTTGTTTTTATTGTTACAGCAACATCAAATGCAGTTAACTTAACAGATGGGCTTGATGGATTGTCAATTGGTGTAACGGTTATTGTGATGATTACACTGGCTCTGCTTAGTTACTTCAGTGGTAATGCAATATTTTCAAATTATCTTAATATTATTTATTTACCTGGTGCTGGCGAGCTAACTGTATTTGTAGCCGCTGTAGTTGGTGCAGGCCTGGGATTTCTCTGGTACAATTCCTATCCCGCTCAGGTTTTCATGGGTGATACAGGTTCACTCGCACTTGGAGGTGCATTCGGAATACTTGCAGTGCTTATAAAGAAGGAATTATTTATACCGATATTGGGCGGAATATTTTTTATGGAAACAATTTCCGTAATAATTCAGAGAGGATATTTCAAATACACAAAGAAAAAGTATGGAGAGGGAAAACGGGTTTTTAAAATGGCTCCTGTTCATCATCACTTTGAAATGCTTGGCTGGCCTGAACCCAAAATTGTTGTAAGGTTTTATATAATAGCCATAATACTTGCTGTTGTAACTTTAGTTTCATTTAAGATCAGGTAATGAATTTAAAAGATAAAAAAATATCGATCATTGGTGCTGTCAGAAGTGGAATTGGTGCAGCTAAACTTGCCAAGCGTTCCGGTGCAGTTCCGTTTGTTAGTGATTCAGGTGAATTAACTAAACTAACTGATTCTGTTGAAACTCTTAAAGCTGTCGATATTGAATTCGAAATTGGAAATCATACAGAAAAAGTTTTTGAATGCGATTTGATAATTGTTAGTCCCGGTGTTCCATCTGATTCAGAGATACTGAAAAAGGCACAGGAAAAGAAAATTAAAATAGTAAGTGAAATTGAATTCGCATCATGGTTCTGTAAAGGAAATATAATCGGAATAACCGGTACCAACGGAAAAACAACAACTACAGATCTTTGCGGCTATTTGTTTAATAAATGTGGAAAGAAGGCTTACACAGCAGGTAATATAGGTTCGGCTTTTTCTGAAATTACTGATAGTGTTATGGAAAACGAATTTGTATCTCTAGAAATGTCCAGCTTTCAACTGGATTTTATTGACAGGTTTAAACCTAAAGTGGGTATGATATTAAATATTACTCCGGATCATTTGAACAGGTATGACAATAAAGTTGAGAAATATGCAATATCGAAACAAAGAATTTATGAAAATCAAAATTCGGATGATTTTCTGATTCTGAATAAAGATAGCGAACTGCTGATACGGTATTTGAAAAACACAAAGAGTAAAGTTTATTATTTCTCCACTAAGTCTATTGTCCAAAGTGGATGCTTTATAGAAAACAATATCGTTAAGTTTATTGATAACGGGAATGAAAAGTTTTCGTGTAAACGGGAAGATATTCTGCTTCGGGGGGAACACAATCTTCAGAATGCAATGGCGGTAATAATCGCAGCAAAAATATTTGAACTTGATAATGATAAGATAACCGATGCACTGAGAAGTTATATTGGTGTTCCTCACAGATTAGAACTTGTTCGCGAAATTGACGGCGTAAAATTCATTAATGATTCCAAAGCAACTAATGTTGATTCCGTCTGGTATGCACTTCAGAGTTTTGATGAACCCATATTTTTAATTCTTGGAGGACAGGATAAAGGAAACGATTATTCCCTGATTGAACCATTGGTAATTGAAAAAGTTAAAAAAATCTATGCAATAGGTTCATCTGCAGAAACGGTTTTCAATTATTTCCATAAAAATGTAAAGGTCGAAATAAAAAAAGATCTTGAAGAGGTTATAAACTTCGCAATAAATGAAACCCGGTCAGGCGATGTGGTTCTGCTGTCGCCTGCCTGTGCAAGTTTTGATATGTTCAACAATTATGAACATCGCGGTGATGTTTTCAAACAATTAGTAATCAACTTATGATGAAAAAGTTAGCACTTACAGTATTCTTCGATACATTTGTCCTGATGCTGCTCGGACTGGTAATAGTAATGAGCGCAAGCAGTACTTATAGTGCGCTTAAGTTTGAAAGCACATTTCACTTGTTTAATGCGCATTTGATAAAAGTTTTTCTTGGATTGTTCTTTCTCATAGCATTCTGTTTTATACCTTATGAAATTTACAAGTATTACAGTAAATGGGCACTGATAACCATTGCAGTGGTTCTTGTATTAACATTATTTCTTGCACCAAATATTAAGGGCGCAGGAAGATGGCTGGATCTTGGAATTATATCACTTCAACCTGCTGATATTG
>JAWOIK010000354.1:0-3153 GCA_046484705.1 Ignavibacteriaceae bacterium
AATTTCCTCCATTGCTGTAAGAGGCGACAGTCTTTACGCCGCTACTGTTGGCGAAGGAGTTCTTGTTCTTAATTTACTTAATCCGACTGCCTGGCAAAACTTCAGGAACGGATTACCTTTTGGTGTGTCGTGGAATGTTTACAGTATATATAATTTCAACAGCACATTGATTTGCGGGGCTGGCGGAAATGCAAAGGTGTACTTCAATACAAACGGTTCTGATAATTGGGTAGAAAAAAGTTTCGATCTTCCTGCGGCAGAACCAAAGGCTATGATAAGTATTACATCTTACGGCGACACAATAATTGGTGTTTCTTATTTTGGAATTTACAGGAGCCAGAATAGCGGTGCTTCATGGGAATATTATGATCCCGGAATAGGATTGATAAGTTTTGCTTCTGTTACAGTTGTGAACGATGTTATTTTTGCAATAATATCAAAGCTGCCGCGAAGTTATTTTATATCGTCAATAAACGCCGGAGTTAGCTGGGAGTTTGAGTTTGAATTTAATACAATGGCTTTTTCAATCTTATATTATAATGGAAAACTTTTTACCGGAAGAAGTAATGGCTTATACTGGCTGCCTTACACTCCAACAAATATTGATGATGATATTATAACAAATGATTTTATACTTTATCAAAATTATCCTAATCCGTTTAATCCATCAACAATAATAAAATATTCCATTCCCGGTGTAGAGACGAGGCATGCCTCGTCTCTACTACAGTTAAAAGTTTATGATGTGTTGGGAAATGAAATTGCAACTCTTGTTAACGAATACAAACCGGCAGGAAGTTACGAAGTTGAATTTTCAGGAGAGGGTTTGTCCAGCGGGATATATTTTTACAGGTTAGCTGCGGGTGAATTCACAGAAACAAAAAAAATGTTGATGCTTAAGTGATAAATCACTTAAGCAGAAATCCCGCATTGCGGGGATTTTACTGCGTTAGAAATTATTTACCGATTGATTCTATAATGTAATTCACTATCTCATCTACAGAATCAAAACATTTAACCAATCCGGGCTGACGGTTTTCATATACCATTTGCTTATCCATCACCGCAACAATTTCTTTCCACATCGGCGAGTGGCAGATTACAGGTTTTCCTTCAGAGAGTTCTTTGTTGATATATTCCCATACTGCAGCAAGTTCTAATAGCGTTCCGGTTCCGCCCTGAAGTATTACAAACGCATCGCCAAGCTGCATAAGCTTTTCAATTCGTTCAAAAACATTCTTACATCTTATTTCTTTTGTTATGTAACGGTTTGGTTTCGGACCCCATATATCAACCGTTACACCGTAAACCTCCGATCCGTTTTCTAGCGCACCTTTGGATGCTGCTTCCATAATTCCATAAAATCCGCCCGTGCAGATTTCATAATTATTTTGTGCGAGTTTTGCACCAAGCTCGTAGGCTGTGTTGTATTGTTCCTCACCTTCTTTTGGGAAAGAACTTCCGAAAATTGTTATTACTTTTGACATAAAGATTGCTTTATAATTTTAATATGCAAAGATAATTAAGAAATATGAGTTAAGTCTGGAAACAAATGATAATTTATTGATTAGCTGAAGTCTGAAGAAAAATAATTTTCTCATATGTAATAATTTAAAACAAAAAAACCCGGCACCTATCAGAAACCGGGTTTTCTTTCATAGTGTCTTAATTTACTTAGCGTTAGATCCAACCATATTCACACCAACCTCTACAACTTCTGCAACCTTCTGCCCAACTATTTTATTATTTATTCCGTAATCAGATAATTGAACTTTAAAATTTGCCCGGACACCTAGCAGATCACCGGGAGCCCTTTGCTTTGTTTTATCACTTGCATCTAAGAACGTTAATGTTACATCAGCGGTTGTTTCCTTGGTTACACCATGAACTGTAAAATCACCGGTAACCTTTGCCTGGATTTGATTGTCTTCGAGAGATTTAATATCGCTGACAGTTTTGATTTCAAATGTTATATCCGGATAAGCACCGGCATTAAGCCAATCCTCACTAACCATATGCTGGTCTCTCAGTGAGATTCCTGTTTTTATTGATGAAACCGGAACAGTAATAGTTCCTTTCATTGATTTTATATCATTAATAATTATAGTTACACTTCCCCTTACATCATTGCTTAAACCATTTATATCTTCAAGCGGCGTGGTACTGAAAAAAGTTGCCTGGTTTCTTCCGCCCTTATCGGTAAAATCAAACGTGTGCTCACCAGATGCTTTTACTTTAAAGCCCTGAGCAAATAAAGATGAAGTAAAGAAAAACAGAACAGCTAATAAACTGAATGTATTTTTCATTGAGTTTCCTTTCTTTTATTTCTGAATAAAAATATCATCACCCCGGAGATAACAGCAATAGCACCCGCAATAGTTCCCGCATAATCAAGTCCGAGCACAAGCCGGTCCTCCCATTCCATATAAGTTGTATTAAAGAGCTCATCCACCCTTTCTACCTGAACCTGGTCTTTAGTAAATATTTCCCCGCCCTGGGCTTGCCAGTAAATGAGTATTGCTACTATTAGTATAATTGCAATTATTAAAGTTAATTTTTGCTTTTTGTTCATTGTTTTGCCTCGCGTTATTTATTGATTAATCGCGGATTAACATTTTTCTAATAGTTATATTTAACCCGTGATTGAGACAATTTTTTTAAGAATGTCGTTCAATAAATCATAAAATAACAATTATATGTTATAACACATAAGTTCAAATGTCAAGACCTTAATAATTCATAATAGTCCGTTTACAATACCTGATTTAATGAAAAACACTTTTGAAATTTCAATAATAGGCGGTGGAATTGTCGGTACAGCAACGGCGTTAAAACTGCTTGAAAAGAAAAATTATTCTGTTGTTGTACTGGAAGCAGAAAGTAAACTTGCGGCCCATCAAACCGGGAACAACAGCGGAGTGATACACTCCGGGCTTTACTACAAACCCGGATCGTTGAAAGCATTAAACTGCGCTTCCGGCAGAGATATGATGTACCGTTTCTGTGAAGAGCATAATATAAAACATGATAAATGCGGAAAGGTTGTCCTTGCAACTTCTGAACCTGAAATTCCCGCACTAAATCTGCTTCAAGAAAGAGGTACTGCTAACGGACTTAAAGGATTAAAGAGATTAAGTAAAAGTGAATTGAAAG
>JAWOIK010000331.1:0-3800 GCA_046484705.1 Ignavibacteriaceae bacterium
GTTCGTTAATTGAATCATCGTTGTCCGAATGGTAATGCTTTTTATTCCATGTTTGGATGAAGATATTTAGCTCAGAAAACTACCTGCCAGTTCGAATGTTTTGTTAAAGCTAAAATTAACCGCTTCTTTAAGTTTTTCATTCAGTGGGAAGGGATTCTCATGTGGATATTCATAAGGAAAATCCTCGATCCTTACAAATTCATTTGAGTGTTTACCAAAGGTGTTCACCAAACCTTTAGGACTCATTACCGAATCTTTAATTAAAGGAACAGCGAGCAACCTGTCTTTTAATTTATGAAGTTTAGAATCCCTGAAAGATTCCATTCTTTTTATCTCAAGCATGCTTTTAAAATTATTACCTTCCTCACCGTAACTATCAAGTATCTCCATCATAACATCATCACGTAAAAACTCCTTTTCATAATTATCAACAAAATAATTTTTAAGGGTAAGAGCAGCCTCGCTATCTATAATCGCCTTGGAGACAGGCTGCATCTGGTCCAAAGTCGGTCCACCGCAAAACAGGAACATTCTCGAACTACCAAAGTAGTTATTAGGGTTGCTCATCAATAAAATTTCTGATAAAAATGCTCCAATTGAATAACCGAAAATATCTATTTCAGCATTCTTAGAAATGCAGGGGTGACTATCATTTCTGATAATTTTCATTAAAGTTATAATATCATTAAATGTTTGGATACCCGATATAAGAAATCTTCCCGGGGAAAACTGGAGACGTGTGCTTAAAGCGGAGTTTGCAAATGAAGATGCCGCCACATCGGGTAAAAGGTTAATTCTTTCTCTCGATACCTCCTTCATAAGCCTGGGATCACTCCAGAAATCCGGGGCTCTGTTCATATGGAATGCTAACGGGAAAAGTATAATTGCTTTGCCTGTCCGAAGGGCAAGTTCATAAGCCCAGGGAAGATACTTGTGCCAGCTTCTTTCATTTAATCCATGAAACAGAAAGATAACTGATTTTGATTTTTCGTTTGAATGATTTCTGATTATTGAATATTTAAAATTCAGATTTTCAATAATATTCTCGTCGGATTCATCAAGACTTTTAAATAAGTATTCCTTGGAGTAAGCATTATCCCGCAGATAATATTTTAACAGGGCATTAAATAATTTTTTTGCTGGCTTTAGAAAATCAAAATCTTCGTCGTGAATAACAGCTTCGGAAGTAAAGTCAAGGTTAACTATAGACAAATTGTTTTCAGGGATCGGAATTATACTATCTGTCTGATTAAAAATATTTTTTAATAAGCTGTAAGCCTGATGATAATTCAAATTAATCTCTTTTACTGTTTTTTGTTTTAAGTGCTGTAATTTCCTTCTTCTTTTTCTTAAGCAGTTCCTCCCAACGTTCAATACCGGTTTTTAATGAAGCAATTTTATTCAGTAATTTTTCAATATCCTGTTGCATTTCCTCAATTTTATTAGAAACAGATTCTTTTGGTATAACATCCATATTGTTTGTAATGGACCAATAATCCCTGAAATGATCTGAAACCAGTTTTATTTCATCAAGTGAATAACCGAAATTCTGGAGATCGAGAATCAGACTGCAGAGATATACGTAAATCTCGGAATAAAGCCTGAATCCGCCTTCACTCCGCATATCAGAATCTATAATACCCTTATCTTCCCAATGCTTGATGGTGCGGGTGCTTACACCAATTTTTTCTGCAAGTTCACCGACTGTTATATACTTTTCATTATTTTTTTTATTTGGCTTTCTGCCTGAATCTTTAGGTAAACCTACCTTCTTTATAATCTTTAAAATTTCATCCGTCCCATACCCAAGTTCGGTTAGTTTTTGAATCTGCCGGCACTGGTCAAATGTTTCCCCGGTATAGAAAGGAATCTTATCTTCAGTATAACCGGAAGGCTTAATAAGTTTTGATGATTCCCACTCCAAAAGATCAGGAGCAGAAATTTTAAGCTCTGTAAGAAGTTCCTGCTGCAGAAAAATACTTGTCATAATTATACCTTAACGTGTATGGTTGAATAAACTATACGTTTACGCACAGAAACATATTGAACGAGATACCAAAAGTCAATCCGGGTTCACAAAAAACGATGAGTTTTTTTCAGACCCTAATATCTCCGGCTTAACCGCATTACTTGTTAATTGTAAACCATTTGTCTGGTAATGGGGTTGACTTTCTCAATAAAAATGTTAAATTAATATGTGATTCATTTATATAATATCGATTAACAAACACGGATAGAATTTTTGAAATACACAGTATTAATTTTTGAGTTTTACTGATTGGGTTTGAGGTTTCTTCCAAAAGCAGGAGGACAGATGCTAAGATATTGAGACCACGATGTTTTATTAAACTTTTAAGTTTCCACTCTCAAATCCAATCTATATTTTTTCTAATTTCAATTTTTAACCAGGCATTTTTCACACTGGAGCAGTTTATGAATTCATTTCATATTGTTGTAATTGGTAACAGTGAAACAGCACTCGTTTGCTCCCTGACTGCCCAAAAGACTTATCCGGACAAAAAGGTTGCATTAATTATAAACAGCCGTAGAAATGAATTTATTAACAGACTATTTAATTCCGGGTCCTTTAATAATGGTGACAATGGCGTCGTTGTTATGGCAGATGAGGTGATCACCCGCAATGAGAATGTAATCGGTCTGATGGGCGGTGAGGAAATTAATTTTGAGAAGCTTGTTGTTGCAACAGGCTCAGTAGCAATACAACCTCACATTGAAGGCGTTGATAAAGAGGATGTTTATTTTATCAATAAGGATCCGGATGATTTATTAATAATTAAGAACAGAGCATTGGATGCGGAAAATATTGTTATCTACGGGGGAGGATATATCGGGGTTGTGCTGACTGATGAACTTCTTCATGAAGGTAAAAATGTAACTCTGGTTGAAAGAACGAACCGGCTTCTGCCGTCTTCTATTGATCTGGAAGTCAGCAAAGAAGCAAAAAATATTCTGGAAGCTCAGGGCGGCCGGATAATATTCAAATCAAAAGTAAGACAGGTGTTCGGAGATAAAAAAATATCCGGCTTGAGGTTAAGAGATGGGGAAGTGCTGGCTTGTGATTATTTGATCATCTGCTGTGGTGAAAGACCGGAGACCAAACTGGCAGAGAAATTTGGATTAGTTTATGATAACGATAGGGGTATTCTTGTCGACGAGTACCAGAGAACCTCTGATAAAAATATATTTGCAGTTGGTGAATGTGCCGCCAGGTTCGATTTCTTTTGCGGGGATTTGTCAGATTTCACATTATCAACAACACGTTTGGAAGAAGCTAAATTGATTGGTTCAAATCTTTATTCGGTTATATATAACCGCGGAAGGCTGAACGATTATATCAGTGAAAGGAATAACATCCGAACAAGTATCCAAAAATCACTAAAATCTTCAGATTATATTAATATTAAACAATTTATCGATACGATTTAAATAATTAAGAGGTCGGCTATGAAAATCGCAATACGTTCTAAAGACGGAAAGACCGTCTCTGATACCATTACAGGTTTTTCGGGTTATTTAATTTACGAACTTGCCGGTGAAACGGTTGTAAAAAGCGAGTTCAGAAAATGTACCGCTTCCCGCTCCGATGATCCCCGCTATATTGGTGATTGCGAAGCTGTTATTTCCAGGGCTATTACACCTGATGAAAAGGAATCGCTCAGAAAAAAAGGCAAAGAAGTTTTAATTACTTTTAAAACCACACCTGAGGAAGCACTTAAATCATTCTTGAGACAAAAGCTCTTCACGGAAACTTTCGTATAATAACGAATATTAGAATTAAT
>JAWOIK010000342.1:0-9015 GCA_046484705.1 Ignavibacteriaceae bacterium
ACTTCAATGGAAATTTATTTTAATGCTGATAATGAAATTTATAAATCAATTTACAAACTAGACATCGAATCCGGTGACGTTGAACTGTTCCATAAAGAAAATTATAATACAAGCATCTCAATTTCTAATGATGGCAGCACTTTATACTTTTTAAAGCAGAGGTCAAATATGCCATCAGAGATATACTCACTCAGTACCGATGGAAAGAATACATTAAGACAGGTTACCTCTGTTAACAAAGATGTTCTTGCTAATCTTGAGACGAACTCTGTTGAAACATTCTGGAGCGATGGTGCTGCAGGTGCAAAAGTTCAGTCAATTATTGTTAAACCTCCGTTCTTCGATCCAAATAAAAAATATCCAATGATATTTTTAATCCACGGAGGACCTCAGGGTTCATGGAGTGATAACTTCCATTACAGATGGAACTACCAGATGTTTGCTTCACAGGGCTATGTTGTTGTAGCACCGAATCCACGCGGTTCAACCGGATATGGACAAAAATTCACAGATGAGATTTCCGGAGATTGGGGCGGTAAGGTTTATACCGATCTGATGAATGCTTATGATTATGCTGTCGATAATTTTTCTTTTATAGATGGAAATAATACTTTTGCTGCAGGTGCATCTTATGGCGGGTATATGATAAACTGGATTGCCGGACACAATGATAAGTTCAATGCGTTGGTTTCACACGCTGGTGTTTTCAATCTTGAAAGTATGTATGGGACTACTGAAGAACTTTGGTTTCCTGAGTGGGAATACGGCGGAACTCCATGGAAAAAAAGAGAAGTGTATGAAAAATGGTCGCCGCATAGATATATTCATAATGCTAAAACACCTGTACTGGTTGTTCACGGTGCTTTTGATTTCAGAGTTCCTGAAGAACAGGCTTTTCAGCTTTTCAATTCGCTGCAAAGATTAGGAGTTGAAAGTAAATTTTTATATTTCCCCGATGAAACACATTTTGTTGCAAAACCGCAGAACTCCAGACTATGGTGGGAAACGGTCTATGGCTGGTTTAATAAGTATTTAAAGTAGGAGATAATAATGAAAGAACGAGACTTTGAAATAGTTTCTCCCGATGATGAAATTTTTGAAAACATGGGAGATCTTGGTGCTTTTAATTTTGGCGGAAGAAATGAAAAAAAAATTCAAGAAGACTTTAAAGAAAAAACAGACTATGTGGAAGAAAACCTCTGGGCAAAACTGGAAAGAGTTGGTAAAAAAATTTCTTTTGCTAAAGATATAGTTGCCTTATTCAACTATATGACTGATCCCCTGGTATCATGGCATCGCAAGGCGATTGTTGTGATGGGACTGATTTATTTTATATCGCCTCTGGATGCAATTCCTGACATCGCTCCGCTAATTGGATACATGGATGACCTTGGAGTAATTACTGCACTTTTAAAATTTCTTGGCAGTGAACTTATACCATATTACGATAAGAGTTACAGAAGTTTATAAATAGTTATAATAGCGCATTTAGAATAATGAATTATAAACTTAAAAGAAGTAAAATATTATTCAAAGGGAAAGTGTTTGATCTCAAGGTTGATGAGATTAATTACAATGCAAGCGGTAACAGTGGAATCAGAGAAATTGCGATTCATCCGGGAGGTGCGGTAGTCATCCCTGTTAAAAAGGATGGTAAAGTTATTCTTGTTAAGCAATTCAGATATCCAATTCAAAAGTGGTTAATCGAATTTCCGGCAGGTAAACTTGATTCAAATGAAGATCCTTTAGTCTGTGCTACTCGCGAACTTGAAGAGGAAACAGGTTATAAAGCTGATAAAATTGTAAAACTTGGTGAGATATTAACCGCCCCGGGTTACAGTACAGAAATTCTACATATTTATAAGGCAACAGGATTGATCTCCGGTAATCACAACCGTGAAGAGGGTGAATACGGGATGGAAATACTTGAGCACTCATTTATTGAAATTCAAAACATGATTACATCCGGAGAAATTACAGATGCGAAAACAATTGCAGGTATGTTTTTCCTGAACAATATTTAATACCTTCGTAACAATAGTAATTCCGGTGTGTTTCTAGATTCCATAATACATCAATATTTAATATTATAGGCATGAACAATACTTATGCATTATGTCCGATCAAATAAAAATTACAGACGATAGAAGATTAAGAAATAATATTAAAGAACTTGGTTTTATATTAGGCGAAGTACTTATCGAGCAGGAAGGAAAATCCCTGTTTGACAATGTTGAAAAGCTGCGCTATCTGACCAAAAAACTGCGTAATGATAACCCTCCCGGAACAATAAAAAAAATTAAGAAGATAACTGCCGGGTTGAGCAGTAAAGAAGCACATAATATAATCAAGGCGTTTTCAATCTACTTCATTCTTGTAAACTCAGCCGATGAAGTAAATAAAATTCTTACACAAAAATTCGATAAGACAAATTCAAATCAGCAAAGTAAATCATATCTTAACGAGGCCTTTAGTGAAATAAAAAGACTGAAACTTAATGAAAAAACCGTATTGAATATTCTTGATTCAATTGATATTACACCGGTTTTTACTGCACATCCTACTGAAGCTACCAGACAAACTATATTAAAAATTATTTTACGTATCAGTAAACTGCTGATGGAAAAAGAAACCTGTACACACAACCAGATTGAACTTGATACAATAAGAAAGGACATTAAAACAGAGATAACCCTCTTGTGGCAGTCAAATGAAATAAGATTCAGCAAAATTACAATAACCGATGAAATAATGCGCGGTTTGTTTTTCTTTCGAAACAGTATATATAACACACTGCCTGAATTTTATAAGCTTCTTGAAACATCTTTATATAGCACACTTAAGATAAAAGCCGATTTACAAACACCGATTTTTACATTTTCTTCATGGATAGGAAGTGACCGCGACGGACATCCATATGTTACCGATGAAATAACAAAGAAAACTTTTAATATTCACAGCAACGAAATAATTAAGCTTTATCTGGATGATCTTAACCGCATTTATGAAAGACTTAGCGTTTCAACTCAGATAAAAAATATACATCCGAAACTCAAAAAATCGGTTGAAGCAGACAGGAAAAAATTAAATGTGCCTGAAACTGATAACCGTTTGAGAGAACCGACTGAAATTTACCGTACCAAACTATATTTAATCTATAAAAAACTTAATAATGCAAGATCAGGTTCTGCCGCCGGATATAAAAATTCTGATGAATTCCTAGACGACATTTTACTGATAGCAGAGAGTCTGAAACAAAATCAGGCTGAATTATTATATGACCGGATGATCAAACCGTTGATCATCAAAATAAAAACTTTCGGATTTCATTTTGTTAAACTAGATATAAGACAAAACTCTTCTCAGATCAGATCTGCAGTTTCTGAAATAATTAAGATTAAACTAAATGTTGAAGACTTTGATTCCTTAACAGAGGATGCGAAGAACAGGTTAATAACAGATATCTATTTTAAGCCATTGGATATTAATGATAATAATAATCTTAGTAAGGAAACAATAAAAATAATTAATGAAGTATCTCTTATTAAATGGGCAAAGGATAACATATCCGGTTCCGCAGCAGATGATTTTATTATTAGTAATTGTTCATCACCCTCTGATGTTTTAAGTGTTTTATTTATTGCAAAACTTTGCGGTTTAATTACAACTAAGCGAAATCAGATTGAATCATCACAATTAGACATACTTCCGTTATTTGAGACCATAGATGATCTGAGGAATTCAAAAAATGTAATGGAACTTCTGCTCAACAATGAAGTTTATTCACAGCATATTAATAATCGAAACAATACTCAGAAAATTATGCTGGGTTATTCGGACAGCAATAAGGATGGAGGAATTGTAACTTCAAACTTTGAATTGTATAAAGCTCAGATTGAATTAGAAAAACTAACCGACAGTAAAAAAATAAATCTTATACTTTTTCATGGCAGGGGCGGCAGTATTTCAAGAGGCGGCGGTCCCGTGAATCAGTCGATACTTGCCCAGCCGCCAAATACAATTAAGGGCAAAATAAAAATAACAGAACAGGGTGAAATGATTTCATCAAAATACTTAATACCCGAGATTGCACAGCAAAGTCTTGCAATCATTTCATCGGCTGTTATTGTAAAAACAGCACAATCTTATAAAAAATTAAAACGGAATGAGATAAAAAAGTTCGTATCTGAGTTCGAAAATATTTCGGATCGTGCATTTATTCATTACAGGGAACTTCTGAATAATGAATACTTTATTGAGTATTTCAGAAGCATAACCCCCATTGACATAGTTGAAAAACTTGAAATTGGTTCACGACCATCATCCAGAAAAGGCGGAACAGATATTAAATCTTTAAGGGCTATTCCCTGGGTATTCAGCTGGACGCAAAACCGACAGACGATTTCAGGATGGTACGGTTTCGGAACAGCAGTATTTGATGCAATAAAACATAAAGAATCATCCATTCAGGTTTTAAAAAAAATGTATAAAAACTGGCGGTTCTTTAATTCACTAATTCACAATATTGAAATGGTTTTATTTAAAACGGATATGATAATCGGTAAAGAATATTTAAACCTGAAGCCTGATAAGCATACAAAAGAAATATTCAGTATGATAAGAAGTGAATACGAGAAATCTGTTAAAGCTATACTTATAATTACAGGGGAAAAGGAATTGCTTGATCACGATAAATTACTTCAGCGAACGTTAGCTTTACGTAATCCGTATATTGATCCGATTAGTTTTATCCAGATTCAGTTGATAAATAAATACAGGAGTGTAAATAACAATAAAGAAAAAAATGAACTTCTAAAAATTCTGCGCTCAAGCATAAATGGTATCGCTGCCGGAATAAAAAATACTGGTTAAAATTAGTCTTTTATGGTTTTTGGTTAAATAATTTCTTTATTCTATAAACCAAAATTCATATATTCACCTATCATTTCAGCATTCTTTATGAAGATTTATAAATACTTACAAAATATTATTGAGCAAAAAGGCGCAGCTTATCTCATTTTGCTCGATCCCGATAAACTAACCGAAGAGAAACTTTTACCTTTTGTTAAGCATTGTGAAAAATCGGGTGTTGACGGATTCCTGATCGGCGGCAGCCTGATGGTTAACAATAACATGGATTGGTTTATTGAGCAGGTAAAAAATTCAACCCCACTTCCGGCAATAATTTTTCCAGGCAGTGTAAACCAGGTTACTTCCTCTGCAGATGCAATTTTATTTCTTTCAGTTGTAAGCGGAAGAAATGCTGAACATTTGATAGGCAAACATGTTCTTGCAGCACCATTAATAAAAAAATCGGGAATAGAACCAATTTCAACCGGATACATTCTGGTTGAGTCCGGTTCTACAACTACTGCAGTTTATATGAGCGGAAGCTTACCTGTCCCAAGAAACAAACCTGAAATAGCCGCATCAACAGCTTTAGCTGCGGAATATCTTGGAATGAAACTTATTTATCTTGAAGCCGGCAGCGGTGCTGATCAACCTGTGCCCAATGAAATGATAAATGCAGTCAGCAGCCAGGTTTCTGTTCCGGTTATTGTTGGCGGCGGGATACGAAACCCTAACACTGCAAGAGAGAAAGTTGAAAACGGGGCTTCCATTATAGTAACCGGCAACTTTTTTGAAGATGAAAGTAACTGGGATATGATAAAAGAATTCGCTTCTTCAATCCATATTAAACAAGGTTTATTGGTTTAATAAATGAACCCAAATCAATTTATAATTGATTCTCTCAACGAAAGTTCTGAAACCAAACTTAAAATTAAAGAGCATTGCTTTGATGATATCATGAAGGCAATCGATTTTTTAGTTGAATGTTATAAAAACGGAAACAAACTTCTGCTTTGCGGTAACGGCGGAAGTGCGGCGGATTGCCAGCATATTGCTGCCGAAATGATGATAAGATTAAGTCATCATATAAACCGTCCGGCTTTACCCGCAATTGCGCTTACTACCGATACATCAAATCTTACTGCAGGCGGAAACGATATCGGTTTTGAAAATGTATTTGCTAGAAATGTTGAAGGGCTTGGTAACAAAGGTGATGTTCTTCTGGCAATATCTACAAGCGGTAATTCCCCCAATGTTATTAAAGCAGTTGAAATGGCTCATCAAAAAGGAATGAAAGTCATCGGATTTCTTGGCGGCAGCGGAGGAAAACTAAAATCACTTGTTGATCTGCCGATTGTTATACCTTCATCAAACACTCAGAGAATTCAGGAAGGGCATATAACTATTGCTCACATTATATGTGAATTAGTGGAAGATAAGTTATACGGGAACTAATTTACCTGATCAGGGATTTCCAAGCCTCATTCCCATCCAGCTTATTTTATCACCTTCGATTATATTATACTTATCGCAAAATCCACCCACAACTTCAACAACATATATTGATGAATCTGTAGAAGGATAACTTTGTTGTGATAGCGGAGTAGTGTATTTATGAATTGTTACGATTCTTTTATCCTTATTAATAAAAATGATATCAAGTGAAATAAGAGTATTTAACATCCAGAAAGATCGCAATCTTTCTTCATTAAAAATAAACAGCATTCCCTGGTTTTCTTCCATACTTTTTCTGTTCATTAAACCAAGCTGCCGTTTATATTCATTATCTGCAATCTCAATATCAATTTTTACTTTCATATTTCCAAGGCTGTCTGAAAAAACCAGTTCGCCTTCTTTTGTGAATTGATAGTACTTCACTTCAGGTTCACTTTCTTTATTAACAAAATTATTGATGATAAAAAATAAAACCAGGGCAAGGATTAAAGCTATTACTCCGAACTTTTTCCTGAATGATTTCTGTTCTTTGGGATTGCGTTGAGATTTTTTCTTTTGGGCCATATTTAATTTTCCGATATTTGTGCGACACAAATATAAATAAATAGGTTAAGTAAATGAGCAGAATAATTGATCGTGAAGTAATTCAGTTAAATGAATCACAGCAGAAAATGACTGTTAGCGGCTGGGGCAAGGATGTAATTGAATCAACAACTGTTGAAAAAGTATCTTATAAGTCTGATGAGTTTAATGTAAAGGGATATATCGCATATCCGAATGATGACAGCAAAAAATATCCTTGTATTATATGGTGTCGTGGCGGAATTGGTAATGCCGGTGCGATAGATAAATTTACTGCACGCGGAATATACGGACAACTCGCTAGCTGGGGTTATTGTGTGTTTGCTTCTCAATACCGTGGAAATGATGGCGGAGAAGGACAGGATAATTTCGGCGGAGATGATGTGAATGATGTTATCAATCTTATTCCGTTAGCGGAGGAAGTTCCACAAGCGAATAAGGATATTTGGGGAATTGAAGGATGGAGCCGCGGCGGAATGATGGCTTACCTTACATTAACCAGATCCAATATTTTTAAAACCGCTGTAATACTTGGTGGAATTGCCAATCTCAGATGTAATGCTGACGAAAGTAAATTTATGCGACGTCTTTATGAACACACTATGGGTAAATATGGCGAAGATGAATTCAAACAAAAATGTGAATCCAGATCAATCGTAAACTTCCCGGAAAAACTTTCCAAAAAAACTCCGTTATTAATTATTCACGGCAATGCTGATGACAGAGTCCTGCCGCACGATTCAATAGATCTTTCTTATAAATTGCTCGATCTTAAAATTCCATTCAGACTTGTAATGCTGGAAGGCGGCGATCATTTTATGAAAACGCACCCTAAAGAAGTTGATGAGATGAGAAAAAACTGGTATGAAAAATATTTAAAGAAATCCCACTGAACCCTTCCCTAAGGGGAGGGCTTTAGGGTAATTGATCATTTGATTAAAATCAATTTTTTAGTTTCTGTATTTGCACCAGCCTGCAATTTGTAAAAATAAGTTCCACTTGGAAGATTGGAAGCATCTAAAATAACTTCATATATACCTGGTTGTTTTTCTTCGTTAACAAGTGTTGCTATTTCTTTTCCTAAAACATTATATATTTTTAGCTGCACGGATAGGGCAAGCCCTGTCCCTACATCTGGAATACTGTATTTTATTGTTGTTGTCGGATTAAACGGATTTGGATAGTTCTGTTCCAGAATAAAATCATTGATAATAAATTCTTCATCCTGAATACTTGTCGGCGAATTCATATCCATGTATTTAAGTAACATCGCTCCGGCAGATTTAATTACTTCGCTGCAATACTCCATATCATAATTTTCAATTTTATCATCAATTGTATGATAGAACGGGCTGAACTGATTTTCCTCAAAGTAAATTGCAGGAAACCCTTTTTCATAAAATGGATAACTGTCAGAATATTGATTTAAAGTTCCGGTTACTCCGGTAATTAAGCTGAATTGGTTTGTTGCATCTTTAGCAATATTAAGAAGGTTTGTAAATCCGGAATAATAGTTAATACTCACGTTTGCCTGCTCAATTGGAAGTGTATTGTAGCTTATCATATCGCAGTTGATCATAAGCTTTATGTTCATTTCTTCATCATATGCTTTTTGAGCATAATGTTCGCAGCCGGATTCACCAAATAACATCAACTCTTCTGCAGCAAATGCGATAAATTTAATAGTTGCTTCCGGCTGATAACCGGATTCCATTATAACTCTTGCAAATTCAAGTGCAGCAGAAGTTCCGCTGGCATTATCGTCTGCCCCGGGTGCATTAGTCATTTGAGATCCATATGCAAATGAATCATAATGCCCGCCTATGATGTAAATTTCATCAGGTCTTGTAGTGCCCGGGAGAGTTGCTACTATATTAACTTGCAGAGTAGTTGCAGTTCCACCGTAATTTGTTGTGCACATAAAGGAATCACGTTCAATTTCCGTGAAGCCAAAGGAAGCAAATCTGTCGTACAGCCAGTCTGCAATTTGAAATCTGTTTTCAGCAAGTAAAAATCTTGTTTGAAAATCCTGAAGACTTTGAATTATATGTCTGACGGAATCAGGCTCTACTTTTGAAACAACAGAAGTTATGATAGAATCAATATTTGATTTTGCGTGTAACGCTG
>JAWOIK010000001.1:0-9006 GCA_046484705.1 Ignavibacteriaceae bacterium
GATATTAAAACTCATCTCTATCATTTCTGCGTCCAGCAAAGGTGAGGTGCTTCCAATGGCTTCAGCACCAAACTGATGAAACTGACGGAACCTTCCTGCCTGTGGTCTTTCCTGCCGGAACATTGGTGAGATGTAAAAAAGTTTATTCAAAGTCTGCTGTGAACCCAGTGAATGTTCAATGTATGCTCTTACAACGGATGCAGTCATTTCAGGTTTAAGAGTTAAACTTGTTTCACTCCGGTCCAGAAATGAATACATTTCTTTGCTTACAATATCGGTTTCTTCACCAATACTTCTTGCAAACAATGAAGTCTCCTCAAAAACCGGTGTTCTGATCTCTTTATAGTTAAAGTTGGTAAAGATCTCTTTAACCGTTTTTTCTAAATAATACCACCGGTTAATTTCAGATGGTAAAATATCTTTAGTTCCTGTAACTGCTTTTATCATTAATAATTTTGAATTGTGATTATGGTTTTCAAATTAAACATCACCAAAATGTTTTTCTTCTTCAGAAAAAAGTCCGATAATTTCTTCAGGGCTTTTTGCTTCAATCAGTCTCTCTCTGAAATCATCTTTGTTCATCAGCCTTGATATTCTGCTTAAAAGTTTAATATGCGAACTTACAAGAGTATCTCTTCCAACAAGAAGAAATACAAGGTTAACCGGTTTACCATCCAGCGAATCAAATTCAATGCTTTGTGATGATTTACCGAATGCCCCGATAATATCAGTTACCGCCGATGTTTTTCCGTGCGGTATTGCAAATCCTTTTCCCACACCTGTAGACATTATTTTTTCTCTTTCAAGTACAGCACTTCTTGCTTTTTCTAAATTAATTATTCTGGCGTCATTATTAAATAAATCAATCAGCTCATTAATTACATCTTCTTTCCTGGAGCTTTTCAATTCTGCTATTATTACTTTGGTACTAAGTAGATCAGAAACTTTCATTCAACCATCCGAGAGTTAACGTTAAGAGGTATTTCAAATTGCAGTGGGAAATTTACTTATAGTAGTGTAGTTAAGCAATTAAGAAGAAGTATATAAGAATTATTTACTAGTTCATCATCGCAGTTAACCGGAGAAGAGCATTCTTAGCAAGTTCATAATCCGGATTTACACCAAGTGCATCTGAATAATATTTTCTTGCAGTGAACCAGTCGCCCTTCTTTTCATAAACCCTGCCGAGATTGAAATATGGATAATGTCTTGGTTCATAATCCGGAGCTTCAATTGCTTTTTCAAGCCAGTAAACAGCTTCATCGTACTCACCAAGATTTATAAGATATGAGCCGATATCATTGTAAGGATTTCCGAAATCGGGATCCAGATCAATTGCTATTTTACATTCTTCAATTGCTTCCTGATATTTTCCGTACAAACTGAAAGCCCAGCCGAGAAATGTATGTGCTTTTGGAGTAGGAAAATAGTCAATCGAAGTTCTGTATGCTTCAATTGCATCCCTGATATTGCCGCTAAGATGAAGTCTATAGGCTTTATCAAAATATTCTGCTGCTAACGATATTTTATCTTTATCTACCATTTTTAATCAAATCTGTATGATTTTCACTTTCTAAATAATTATTTAATCCAATAAATGCAACTCATTCAAAAATATTGTGATCCTGTATACTTATCAAACAATATAAATGACAAGTAAGTTTCATGCCAATTTCAATTTTCTGTATGAAAAGTATTGGCTTATTAAAATCACACGGTCTCAGCCCGGGTAGATTCAACAGTTAAACAAATTGAAATAAATAGTAGACGGACAGGTAAGAATTACTGAAATCGAAACTATGCAAAAAAGTGATGCTTAAAAATTTTTTTATGTATCAGGTTGCCTTGGTTCATAATCAATAACAGATGTAGCAAACATTAGATTGAAGTTTACAGTAGCATCAAATATGAATCTGATAATATAAAAAAAACCCCGATTACTAACCGGGGTTTTTTGCTTAAAGATTTGCTGTTATCATAACTTATGTCCGTAATGAAATATCCTCCCCGGGAAAGAAAAACGATTTCATCATGTTACCAAGGGAAAACACACTGCTCCCGGCAAATTTAAATTTCCTTTAATAAGACGGGATAAAAACCTTGCTACAAAAATTTGCTTTATTTCTCTTTGTATTCAAACAGATAACCTTGTCTTGCTTTTGCTTCTTCATCCCATTTAACGGCAGTAGTTTTAAGGAATTCCTCTTTTGCTGCTTTCATTTGTTCAGGATTCAATCCAATGTATCTCTGTGCTTTATCCTTGGTTGATATATCCGGAAGTTCAGCCGGATATTTCCATCCTTGTTTTACAAATAATGCTGCAAGTTCTCTTCTTGCCTGTTCACCTTTTTGTATTGATGTTCCGAGCACACGTAATGCCTCAACCGGTGCATGGAAACCAAGTCCGTTTGCAGCCGCAACCCAATCCCATCTCCACTGAGCATGACGGATAAGAATAAGAATAGGTTTCATCTGTTCTTCTGTTGCACCATTGTCCCAGGCTATCTTAGCTTCTATATGTGCTGCTGCAATTGTTTTCTCCACTATTCTTCTTATCTCTTCAATTCTGTCCTGCCTGTCATATACATCCTGCATTAACCTATCTGTATCTTCCCTGTGACAAACCTGGCAGGTGTTTGCAACATTATTCAATGGTGATTGAATGTGATGATCTGTAAATTTAACCCCACCCTCACTTCTGTACGGCATATGACAATCCGAGCATGATACTCCGCGTATTGCATGAATACCTGTCATAAATAATTCATAATCCGGATGCTGTGCTTTTAGCATCGGTGCTTTGGAAAGTGAGTGAGTCCAATCTGAAAATTCTATTTCATCAAAATATTCTTCCATATCATCGGCACTGAAACCTTTATCCCATGGAAATGTTAAATATTTTTCTTCACCTTTAAAGTAATATTCAACATGGCATTGAGCACAGACGAGTGAACGCATTTCCTGCCTTGTAAAACTGTTAATATCTTTTCCCTGTCTTTCGTAGGCTTCAATAAGAGCAGGACGAGTAATTCTAAGGTTCATAGTTTGAGGATCATGGCAGTCCTGACAGCCAATAGGATTAACAATTTCAGATCCAAGGTCGGTCCATTTTTTCTTATAAAAATCTGATGCTCCCATTTCATTCATAATTCTAGGTACATCCGTACTTTTACAAGTCCAGCAAGTAGCGGGCTGAGGTGAAAATTCATTGTCGCCGGTTCGTAAAATGTTCCGTATATCTTCAATTGCATGGCCATGTCCCCGACCCTGGTTATATTCCCTTGAAAATGCATATCCCGCCCAAAGTACAACCAGTTCAGGATATTTTTCGAGATAATCAATCATTTTCGAACCGCCATGAGCACTTGCAAAATCAGTTTTTAAAGTGCTTAGATATGTTTCGAATTGTCTTGGAAAATTTTCTCCCCATACTTCATTTCTTGGTTCCCACTCCTTAATCGGTTTTAACATCTGTAAAGTATAAACTGACTCTCCTCTTCTTTCAATAATTGTTGAAGCGAAAAGTCCAATTAAAAAGACGACAACCACTGTTCCAAGAAACAACAGCCATCCAACCCATGGTTTATTTTTTATTATTTCGTTAATTGGTTTCATACATATACCTTTAAAGCTTTTAAATTAATTTTTCTTCATAATAAAATTTTCTTTAATCCAGTTTGGAACCGGCGAGCTTAACTGCGGAACCCTTGCAAAAGGAGTTGAGGCTAAACTGTTTACTCTGCCATGCGGAGTTTCGCGATGACAGTCCCAGCAGTAGCCTTCACCATGTTCCTGAATAGATTGACCGCTGATAGCCCGGACAGAAATCGGATGAATCTGATTTGAATGACATCTTATACAGTTACGCTGGACTGCATTTCTTCCGGCTTGATGAATACGAATTACCTGTGGTTCCAGGCGAAAGGTAAACATATAAGAATGTCTTAGTCCGTCCGATGCTTTGAAAAAATATTTTTCAATAATATTATCCTGCGGAACGTGACAGTCGTTGCAAACCGTAAATCTGCCGTGACTTCCATTTTGCCAGGTTGCATAAAAAGGAGCCATTACATGACAATTCACACAGGCAGAGGGTTCATCGGAAAGATAGGATGTAGCTCTTCCAAGATGTAGTACAAGCAAAACCAAACCTGTAAGTATGCCTATACTAAACAGTACCTGAACTCTCCACTGAGGCGGAGGGAAAAGCGCTTTTAAAAACTCCTTTATTCTTTTCATTATATTTTCTCATCTGAATTATTGTTCGCTGAACAAGTCTTTACAAATTCTTTTCTCGATTGATTTATTGATAATTCAATATCAGATAATTCTTCTTCAACTAAAACTTGCTGAGCTTTTTGAAATAGATTTCTTTCTTCTTTGCGAATGTGACTTTCAAGCAGATAGCCTATTTCATCCATTGTGTCTTCGGGATCAGGAATATCCTTTAAGGAAATAATTTTTTCCCTGAGCTTCTTATGTTCTTCAATCAACTCACCAATTAATTTATCAACCTCCAAATCCTTTCCTTTAAGAATAGGAAAAAGAATCTTCTCTTCATCTTTAAAATGGATTGTAAGTTCGGAATTAAATTTTTCGATTGCGTAATTTATTTTTCCCAGGGTATCGGATGGGAGTCCTTTATATGCCGGTGCAGACTTCTTCAAAAGCTGTGCAAGAAGTAAACCGTGATGGTGATCGTGTGATAATAAAATTAAAACATTATGTCTTTTCATAAAGAAAATTTATTTGTCAGTAAGATTTACTGTACATATGCAATTTAAAGCATCTCTTCTTCTAAGGCAATTGATTTTGGAAATAGTAAATTATTTTCCAGATGAATATGTTTATGAAGATCACTCTCAAATTCCTGAAGTTCTTCGTAAAACACTATTAATGTTGTGCAAGCATCAATTGGTGGTTGATAATTATTGCTTAATTCTCTTATTGAGGAAAAACCTTCTCCGGCTGATTCATGCTCAATTTCCATAAGGTGAATAGGATTTTTTATTGTTCCGAAATATGGTACTTCTGATTTGCTTCCAGACTCTTTTAATGTAAACAATAATTTTATATAAGGGAATAATATCTGTTCCTCTTTCAACATATGCTGTTTAAGATCTTTATATATAATAGAAAACATTTTCGAGATCTCTGTAACTTCGGGATGTTTCAATCCGTGAGCGTCAGAAACTTTATTAGCGTGTGCCGAAATTACAGGAATCATCTTATGAATGTGTTGATGATGATTATTAATTATATAATCAACCAGGAAATCCAACTTCCATTCATTATATCGATCCATGGAAGAGCTATTACGGATTTCCTTTAGTTCAGTTAGAATTTTTTTTATCTCAATATTTTCTTCTTTGCATGCTTCTTTTACAGAACGGTTTCCTTTGCAGCAAAAATCGAGTCCATATTTTTCGAATACCTCCGCCGTTCTGAAATTATTGTTTACAATTTCTGATAGTTTTCTGTTTGAATATACTCCATAATCGGATGCAGATATGATATTGCTCATCTGTTACCTTCAATTACTATTTTGTTATTAACATTATTCGTTCCTGATTCAGAAGAAGATTCTGATTCTACCTGTTCATTTAATTTCTTTATTTCTTTTGTACCTGTCGGATGTCCGTAGCTGTTCATAAGTTCATAATGAATAAGATATTCTTCTTTGCTTACTTCATTCTGCCAGTATCCGGTAACCATTCCAAATCCGGTTACAGCTATAAAAACAGAAATGACGCCTATTGCAACTGCTTTCTTTCCGATCTTGCTTCTTTTTGGTAAAATTGATTTTAATTCGAGGGTATCTTTAACCGGACAAACATCAACACAATTTAAACATGATGTACATTCATCAGACCAAACTGTTTTTACTTTATCTACCTTGATGAAGGACGGACATGCTTTATTGCAAAGTCCGCAGTCAATACAGCTTTGTGCATTACGCTGAATTTTATTCGGACTTAAAATGGTTGCAATTCCAAGCAGTGCTCCGTAGGGACAAAGAAATCTGCACCAGAAATTCCTAATTACAATTGAAAGCACAAACAAAACAGCTATAACTATTAACGCTGTTTGAGAAATTTCTGCAAAGAAATAATACATCTTCACATCGGAAATGATATTGTACGGACTGTCAAGAAAGGCTTTCAGTGCTAATCCGGACATTAAAAAGATGACTGAATAAATAAGAAATCCTAACATCAGATATTTTAAACTTCTTAGAGGATAGTCCAGTAATTTTGGAAGTTTCAATCTTTTCTTAAAAATCTTTTCACCGAAGTCACCAACCAATTCTGAAATAAATCCTACAGGACAAAACCAACTGCAGAATGATTTTCCGAAAACCAGAGACATAAGAATTATTGAAAGAAAAATAAAAAATCCTGCAGGATGAGCAGAATGAATTTCTCCCGTAGTTAAGAAGTGGTAAAAACTCATAAACGAGCTGATTGGAAGGAAACCATCAACTCCGGGCGGACGTGAATGAAATGACGCCGCACCGTTTGATTCTAAATATTGTATGAAAAAATAAAACTCAACGCCAATCCATACACAAAGAAGTGCAAACAATGATTGAATTATAAATCTGGTTTTCTGAATACCCTTTTCATCGTTACGAATTACCTTGCCTTTCGGCAGGCGGGTTTTTGTTTTTACTTTCATTATCAGAGTTAATTGTCCGGTTTATATATAAAAATTTTTTTAGATTTTACTGATCTTATACAATGTCTTTTCTCTGAACTTATCAATCGTTTCATCGGTCAGCATATTGTATGCTTTAGTTCTAAGCTCACCCCATTTATCGTGAACGGGACAAGGCTGATCAGGTGAACACTGAGGAAAACCGAGTACGCATCTGTTAAATAAATCAAGTCCGTCTATTGCAGTTACAATATCTATCAATCTGATTTTGGATGGATTTTTTGCAAGAAGAAAACCGCCGGACTTACCTTTTTTAGAATCAACGATTCCACTTTCAGTAAGATTTTGCAGAATTTTAGAAACAAACTCTTTGGGTATCTGAAGTTTATCGGCGATTTCTTCAGAAGGACAAACACAGCCCGGTTCTTTAGCAGCCATATAAAGAACAGCCTGGAGTCCATATTCGCATTTTTTAGAAAAAATAACAGTCATTATATATAATCAGATAACTTTGTCTGATTAAAATTAAGTATAAATTATACGATTGTCAAGAATGATTAAATGAATCAGAAAAATATTTTTTATCTGGGAGTAGAGATTTGAATCAGTCTAAAGTTAGAAATCCTTTTTCTTAAATCCCCTTAATCCAAGAAATGTGGGAATGATAAACCAGAGCATCAAAAAGGTAAACGATAAAATCATTCCAATTGAGCTGCCGAAAAACTTATTAAACAAAGCTCCGGTATATCCCATTAATGCAGAAATATCAAAATTCATTATGAACAAAACTCTTCCAAGGTCAATGGGATTCAGAAGGCTAATTATAAGTACTGCATTATCAATGGGATATTCCTGAAAGAAATAAACAAAAAGTAAAATTAAACCATCGTAAACTACGGCAAACAGAAGCCAGAGAATTATTGAGAACCCAAGCCCTTTAGCTTTATCAGCAAATTTAATAGCTATATAAAAAGCAATCGCAGTAAATATAAAGGTAAGCGAAATACCAACAATCAACAGGATCATAAACCCTTCAACTGAAGAGAACGTGGAACCGTTTAAGAGAAAGCCGGTAACTGTTCCTGAAAAGAATCCGGCAGCTAATGGAATTGAGTTACCCAGGTACAGTCCCAGGAACAAAGACTTTCTGTCAATTGGCTGACATAAAATCATTTCTATATAGTCTCTCGAATTATAAACGAAAATGGTTCCAAAGATTATGCTGACCAAAGGAATAATTATCAGAACAATATTCATCATGCTTATTGCTGCTTTTGCGCTGTCTGTTTCAAAACTCAGCAATAGATAAGAAAGAAGAAAAAAGAAAAGAGAATATGCAATAACCCATTTACTCCGGAATGCATTGCTAAGTTCAAAACGGATTATTTTTCCTATCAATTCCATTTGGTAACCTCGGTCATCATATTGGCAATTGCTTTTTCTAACTTACTCTCCCCTTTGTAAGTCAGAAGTGAAAGGATGCTGCCGTCAAAACAGATTTTGCCTTCCAATAAAAATATTATATTATCTGCCATCTCTTCTATTTCACTCATTATGTGAGATGTGAGAATTATTGCTTTGCCTTTTTGCTTTTCCTTAAGAATAATATCTTTGAATTGGCTGCTGGCAACCGGATCAAGTCCTGCTGTTGGTTCATCAAGAATAATAATTGATGGATCAAACATTAAGGAGATAAGAGCACTTACTTTTTGTTTATTACCACCGGAAAGGTTTTTAATCTGTTTACCAAGTTCCGAAGACAGATTTAATTTATTAATTACTCCCTGATCAAGTTTCAATTCTGAACTCCTCAGATCGCAAATCATCTTAATGACTTCTCTTACGGTAAGGTTTTCGGGAAAACTGGCAGATTGCGGCATGTAGCCTATGTTTTTCCTGTAAAGGAAATCATCAAGTATTGATTTATTATCAATAAGTATTTCACCGTTATCAGGTCTTACCAAACCTAATATAGATTTGATGATAGTAGTTTTACCCGAACCATTTGGTCCCACAATAGCAGTAATTTTACCAGGTTCAACATTAAAAGAAATTCCGCGAAGCACTTCAAACCTGCCGAACTTTTTTTCTATTTGTTTAACCTGTATCAATTAATTCTCCTCATAGAAGGTGAGTTATCAACCAGGGATTCAGGTGTAAGTGAAGGGAAAACACTTTCGGCTATATCAAGCAATCCAATAAATAAACTGTTTAATAAAACCAATGCCGGTTTTTGCTGTTCAACAATAATTGAAAAGAGTTTAACGGGACGGTACGGTACATCGCCTGTCCCGTTCTTATCAAGGTCATAACCCTGGTATTTACTATAATAGTTGTTTTCAAAAGTAT
>JAWOIK010000050.1:0-8800 GCA_046484705.1 Ignavibacteriaceae bacterium
GCAGAACTCACGGCCATGGCGATCATTAAAACGCAGCAGCTCCGGGCCGTACTGTTCCCAGCGACCCGACTCCTGCCACAGCTCGGCGGGCTGCACGGTCGGCATCAACACTTCGGTTACGTGTTACTCACCCGTGCGCCACTTTAATCAAGATATTGCTACCTCTTTCTCGTAGACTTGCATGTGTTAAGCACGCCGCCAGCGTTCGTCCTGAGCCAGGATCAAACTCTCCGTAGTAAATACTATAAAAAGTTTGTAATCTTGGCAAATACTTGCTTAGTTAAATTCACTCAATTAAACAGATTCGCTGCTTTCACTCTTTCAAAGAACAAAAATTCATATTCCTTCTTTTAAGAAGGGCATCAAATTTAATATGAATACATTCCAATGTCAATAGAAATGTGTATTAAAGAATTTTATTTCTTTAATTTTTCACTCACAATCACAATAAGAACATTTTCAAATTAGCCTGACAAAAATATGATTTTAAACCTTAATGTCAAGTTTTATTTTCCTATTTGAACAATTAATAATGCAATGGTTGCCAGGCTTCCAACTATGCTTAGGTAAGTTGCATACTCCCGCACATAAGATTGAAAAGATTGAAGCCTCTGCTTCGGAACAAATATAAAATCACCTTCGTCAACTATCGGTTCTTCATCAGCCAATACCCAATTTCTTGATTCTCCTTTAATTACCTTTATTTCACTTTCCGCATATTTTCCTACTCCGCCTGCAAGATTAATGTAATACTGATAATCTTTTTCGGGAGAATATGTTATGAATCCAGGATTTTGAACCTGACCGAAAACATAAACATTTTTTTTCTTTTGCGGAATAATGATAACGTCACCATGTCTTACAGTTAAATTATAGGTCTCTGATTCCGGATCTGTAATTGATGAAAAATCTGATATGCTGCCTTCATTCATTACTCGTATCTGATTTTCAATTTGAAAATAAGGGATATCTTCATCAACTAAATTTGACATTCTTAGCATTAACATCTCTTCGTATTCAATCATCTTAGTAAGTAATGAAGTATCTATCATACTCAAATCATTGCTAACAGTTACACCATATTGTCGTTCTAATAATAAATTGATACTATTTCCTCTGAATAACCTTGCACGATTAACAGCCGCTTCAGAAGTAAATCCACCGGCATTTTTAATTATTTCGCCAAGTTTTGAATTGTTTTTTGTTATGGGAATGTATCCCGGAGAATTGACTTCGCCAATAACAAGGATATTGAATTCTTTCCTCTGAGTTTCGTTTGCCTGAATTATTACCTGATCACCTCTTTTCAAAGGAGAATTTGAATTGATATCCGTCTTTATTGTCTCTATACTTTTGCCATCATAAGCAGGTCTGTTAATATTAACTACTATTTCACCTTCATATGCAGCATTAATTCCTCTGGCAAAGAGTAGTGCATCCTGAAGATTATCGCCATCAATAAAGAAAAATTTTCCTGGCTGATTTACCGCACCATTAATTGTAAAGAAGTTCCTTTCAATATCTACTGCCGGAAATATCAACACATCATCATTTTTTAAATACGGATTTAATTTAAAGTCACCCGTTATCCGGAACTTAAGAAGATCCAACACTAATTGCTCTCCGTTAGATCTTTTTAAAATAATTCCACGAAGTGAATAACTTTCCAGTTCTTTTTTAATCTGATTTAAAAGTTTCAGATCATTTGTGGTACGGCTGATTTTCTCAACAGCTTCCACATACATCCTTGAAACAAATTGATCGACTCTTTCAGTCATCAATGCCTGGAATGAACCGTTTATAGGAAACTGTCCGCCGATGGTTACACTAATTGCAGCAAACGACATAGCATCTGTAAACGAAGATTGTCCCGTTGTAGTTTGTGATAACCCAATACCGGAAAATAAAAAGACAGTTATTATTAAAATTGTTTTTTTCATTCAACATTTTCCTTACAATCTTTCATTTTCTGTTTATATAAAGGTCAGAATAATAATTCTGGTATTCTCCCGTCAAAATTCTCTCCCACCAGCTTTTATTTTTTAAATACCATTCAACAGTAAATTCAATTGCTTCTTCAAACCGGAATTCTGGTGACCAGCCTAATTCAGTTTGTATTTTCGAGGAATCGATAGCATATCTTCTGTCATGACCAGGTCTATCGCTCACGAATTCAATCAATTCTTCGGACTTTTTTAGTTTTTTAAGTATTAATTTTATAATCTCTAAATTAGGCATTTCATTACTTGCACCAACATTATAAACTTCACCAATGTTACCTTTTTCAAAAACCAACTCAACGGCTTTGTTGTGGTCAAGTACGTATATCCAGTCACGTACATTCATTCCATCGCCATATACAGGAAGTTTTTTATCATTCAGTGAATTGATGATCATCAAAGGAATAAGTTTTTCCGGAAATTGGTAAGGTCCGTAATTATTAGAACATCGCGTGATAACAACCGGCATTCCGTATGTATGATAAAATGCCATGACCATCATATCAGCTGCGGCTTTACTTGATGAATACGGACTGTTCGGAGAAAGCGGTGTTGATTCTGTAAATAATCCGGTAGTTCCTAAACTGCCATAAACTTCATCTGTAGATATCTGGAAAAACTTTTCAACTTCATAACGTCTGGAAGCCTCCAATAATATATTAGTACCGATAACATTTGAGCGGTAAAAAATTTCTGAGCCAAGAATACTTCTGTCAACATGCGATTCTGCTGCAAAGTTAATAACATACTTTATATCATATCTTTCAAATATGTAATTAACTAATTCATGATTGGTTATATCGCCTTTTATGAACTGATAATTTTTATGACCCTCAGATGGTTTAAGATTTTCCAGGTTTCCGGCATAAGTGAGTTTATCAAGATTAACTATAAAATAGTCATCTCTTTTGCTAAGTATAAAATTTATAAAATTGCTCCCGATGAAGCCTGCTCCGCCTGTAACGAGTATCTTTTTCATTTATTTCCTAAAAAGAAAAGAATCCAATGAATAATCCGGATTGAATGAAGAAAGCATCAGCATTCACACCGGAAGGAACATTATTTAGAGGTTGGTCATTGTCGTAAGTCCAGTCATCCCCGAATGTCAACTGGTATCCAACACCCAATCGAAATACCACAAACCTATATAAAGGTATATCGAAATTGAGAGTTGGTGAAAAACTCCAGTATGAGTTAATTAACTTTTTGTTATCACTAGAATTGTTGCCTTCTTCTAATCCGGTCCATATTGTATTCCAATCCTGCGAAACTGAATTATTAAATATCTCAACAACCATGCTTCCCCCGCCAATTGCAGCACCTATTGAAAGTCCAACATCTTTTATAAAAGGCAAAGTATATTCAACCGTTAGATTACCGCCACCAATGGAGTAAATTGCTTCTTTATTCTCTCCGCCAAGTGATACTGACCTGGACATTGAACCGCCGTAGCCCATTCCACCAATTCGCAGATGTTTAACAAATCCAATATATATAAATCCTGCTCCGCCGGAAGTATATAATCCGGAAGTTGAAAACTCCGGAATTCCTAAAGCTTTAAGCTGATTATTTATATCGTCTACTTTGGGTATATACCACGATGGCACATATCCACCACCTCCTCCAAATGGTGCATCAAAGAATTTTCCACTCTGAGCATTTAGTAGGCCTGATGAAAGCAGGAGGATTAACAGTAATATTTTGTGTATCATAAACTTTTCTTAAATATTTTTATAAATTTACCAAAGGGGTCATGAATTTCCAAAGTATGTTAGAACAAACACTACAAATTAAAACTAACTGTTTGTATAATTAAGTCACTTTTACAGTATCGGAGTTATTTCGATGAGAATTTTTATTACCGGCGGAAGCGGTTTATTAGGGCAGTATCTTAACATAGAACTTTCACAAAAACACCAGATAATAACACAATATAATTCGAATACAGGCAACTGTAGTAAATTTGATAATGTTAAATTGGATCTCACATCGTCAGGATCGCTGGAAAGTGTGTTTATTAAATTTAAACCCGAAACAGTCATCCATACAGCAGCTATATCTCATCCTGCTTCTGCTGAAAACCTATCATCTAAAAAAGTTTATGAAATAAATGTAACCGCTACCCAGCTTATTGCGAATTTATGTAAGAAGTATAATGCCAAAATGATTTATACATCAACCGATCTTGTATACGCAGGTTATCGGGGTTCTTTTCTAAATGAGGATGCTAAATTGATTCCTGTATCACTCTATGCTGAAACTAAGCTTATGGGTGAAGTTAAAATTCAACAGACGTTTGACAATTATATTATTCTCAGAACTGCACTGCTTTATGGATTCGGACTGAATCATTCAATGTGCCATTTTCAGTATATGTATGAAAATCTTAAAGAAGGAAAAGAAGTGAAATTATTCGTAGATCAATTTAGAAGTCCGCTTTCTGTTATTGACGCAGTAAGTATGATCAATCAATTGCTCGAGAAAGACATTAAAACGGAAGTAATAAACTTTGGAGGAATTGAAAGGGTTTCACGCTATGAATTAGGAGAAAAATTATGCAAAGCTGCAGGATTCGATAAACAACTGCTATTAAATATAAATATGGACCAGGTGCCCGGCTTAATAAGAGTTAAGGATGTTTCCATGAATGTTGAGAGATTATTGAGCTATGGGATCAAAGCAGAAAATATTGAGAATTCAATAAATTTATGTCTTAAAAACCTTAAAATTAAGAAATGATCTATTTCAAATTGAATGTAATGAACAACTGAAATTCTTACCACAATGAGCAAATTACGATTACTGAGTTTTTATCGGGATTCCCCTGTTACCACCGTTCATACGCTTTCCTCTTTGATAAGCAAACATAATTATCTTCTTCAGTGCGGCGGCATAAGATAAACCGGAAGCACCGGCTGAACGCATAAACCCGGCACCTTCGGTAAGATCCGGGTTCGGATTAACTTCCAGGACATATAAATGATTGTCTTTTGAAAGTCTCATATCAACTCTTGAATAATCCCTTACACCCATTACCTTAAAAGCTGCCAGGGCCATTCGCTTAGCTTTTTCTTCAATACGTTTTGGAAGTTTAGCCGGACATATTGGAATAGTTTTATGATATGATTCATGGAGAGGATCCCACTTTGCCTGGTAACTAACAATATTATAAAGGTGATCCGGCATTTTTTTAAAATCAATCTCACTTATAGGAAGAACTTTAAGTTTTTTATCTCCAAGAACAGCCACGTTTAACTCCCGGCCATCTATAAACTCTTCACACAAAACCGGTTGATTGAAATAATGAAATACGTACTCAATCCGTTCTCTTAGTTCAATCTCATTACTTACAATCGATTCATTTTCAATTCCGACGCTGGCATCCTCATAAGCCGGTTTAACAATCACCGGAAATTTTAAATTGCTTCTGTAAATTTTAGATTTTTTTCTAAACACTTTAAACCTGGGAGTACTAATTCCATGTTCACTAAGAATCCGTTTAGTTAAGGCTTTGCTCTGACAATTTGCAAGAGCTAAAGGCGGAGCTCCTGTATACGGAATCCCAAGAAGCTCATATAGTCCAACGATATTCATCTCATATCGTGCAACTTCTTTGTATATCTCAACAAAATTGAATATAACATCCGGCTTATTCCTCTTCAGGTCATCCAGTAAAACCTGAATACTGTCTTTTATATTCAAAGTATAACTATCAATACCCGCTTTGCTGAGCCTTTTGGCCATCAATTCGTATTCCTCCATCGGAGTAAGATTTTCAACCTCAAAATAATCTTTGAAGTCGCCAACCTTTTCAGTTGATTCAGGAGTCTTGTAGAATTCAGGGTGAGATTCGTTATATACTATTGCAACTTTAATTTTTTTAGCGTTCATAAAGAAAAATAATTAAAAAAGACTTTATATAAAACTTGAACTTTCGTTAAGTTTGTGCTCACCAAACAGAAAAACTATTAAATGAGCTTTTATCCACAACCATATAAATATCAATGCGGGCCGTTTGCTCTTAAGTATGCATTAGTAATGTTAGGCAGATTTGAAAGTGAAAATCAAATTGGTATAAAAGCAGGCAGTACCTGGTGGTATGGAACCGATGAAATAGGACTTGCCAAAGCCGCTAAGCACTATGATTGCAAAATGAAATATTTCAGACGGGAACGTGGATTGGATGCTATTAAAGTTTTAACAGAACAATTGAAAAAAGGATTTCCCTGCATCCTCAGTGTTGATAACTGGGAACACTGGTTTACCGTAGTTAATGTTCAACGAAATAAATTTATCGTTACAGACAGTTCACTCGATAAAGTGGTCACAATATACTCGCCAAACCAGCTACTTAAAAGATGGAAATATATAGATGATGACAATGATGAGATCAGTTATGACGGATATGCGCTTATACCTCAGTTCCGGGTTTCAACAAAGGCCGAGTTTACTTTAGAACAGGCAAGATATGTAATGGATTCCCGAAATCAACAACTTTCTAAAAAATGGGATAGTTATTTTAACGATCTGATAGCTATATGTCACCCACGTCGTTCTAACACAACACATCTTATTTCTTTTCGTGATTTTTTAAGAAGGTATGAAAAACTACTTGTGAACCAGGTTGCGTTCTGGCATGGAACTCCTACTTTAAGAGAATTGAAAAAACTGTTGAGCAATTTCCAGTTTATGGCAGAAGTTTACGACCTTGTTATTCATGCCGACGAACAGAAAAAGACTTTAATTGATCTTGCCTCAATTTTAATGATGTACTCATGCGGTAAATACGGAATGGATGCCATTTACTAAAACCATTGCTTAGAATTAGCTCGTCAGAATCGATTTACTTAATTGAATAGAAGTATTGATTATTAAAGTTCACATTCAGAAAAAAATATAAGAAGATGAAACGAAATCCGATTATTCTTAAAAAAGAAACCACTGCATTAATCGTTATTGATATGCAGGAGAGAATTCTGCCTGTAATAAGAAACCATGATACGGTAACTGAAAATACAATAAAGCTGATCAAAGGATTCAAAGTACTTAACCTTCCGGTTTTTTTTACTGAACAATATCCAAAGGGATTGGGACAAACTTCTCAAAAAATTCTCGATGAACTTGATGGAGTCAAAGCATTTCAAAAGATGACTTTTAGCTGTTCAGGTGCTGATAACCTTTTTAATGAAGTGAATACTAATCATCTTAAACAGATAATTGTTTGCGGAATTGAATCGCATGTTTGTGTTCAGCAAACAGTTTTAGATTTGCTAGCAAACAATTTTCAAGTGAACCTTATTGCTGATGCGGTTTCTTCAAGAAAAGAAATTGACTATAACATTGCTTTGGAAAGGATGAGAACTTTAGGAGCGGAAATTACAACTACTGAATCCGTATTGTTTGAACTGCTGGAAGTTTGCGGAACGCCAGAGTTTAAAGAAATTTCGAAAATTGTAAAATAAAAAATCCTTTCAAACCAAAAATATTTTTTTGATCATCTGCTGATACAACACCCTCTTTCCTGTTTACTATTCTAAATCACTAATTAACATGTTTATAAAACTAAATAAAACTATAAATATTATGTATAGATATCGAATTTTGTATTTAATTGTTTTTCATCTCTAAGTAGTAAAGAATTTTGACAACCTGTTATTTTTACACGTTTAATCTACTTTAAATATTACAATCATCATTACTTTAAAGAACAACTCACCGCATTACCAGCATTTACTCTGGATCCAATCGATAAAATAAATGTTACACTATTAACTAATAATAATTATAAACTAATTTAGATGCCATTCTATGGCTTAAAACGAAACATAATCATTATAAACCCTCAAAAGCATAACTAATTAGACTATAAATAGTATTCATCCAATAACAAAATAAGATGAATCAACAAATTAAATTGTTGGCACAACTGTTGTATAATCGGGTCGATGCAATTAAGTACAGATTATTAAAGTGTTAAAGAATATAAAATTTAATCTTAAGGAAGTAATAGGTGATTTTTTCGATTCTCAACAAGCTGAAGAGATTTTTAAATTACTCAGTTTAGAAGAAACTTCATCTGAACAGAACGAAAGATCTGATATCAATAAACCCGATATAATTTTACCATCGGGTGTATTGACAAAAACCAAAATAGATCTACTTGTTACTTATGCTTCTTCAAAAATATCTGAAGATAATTTTTTAACATTAATATTTATATTGAGCAATACTGCTCTTACCTTCGGTGACTTTGCCACGGCTGCAAATCTTTCAGATAAAATAATTAGTATATCAGATGACAATACATTATTAATGAGTGTTGCCGGTAATGCACATCTTGTTAAAGGTGAAATTTTCAGCAGGCAGGCTAATTGGGAATCGAGTCTGGTTGAAATTGACCGTGCAAGGAATATTTTTTTAAGTATTAATGAGAATGGCGGTATTGCCAAATGTGAAAATTTATTAGGTACTATTTATGGTGACCTGGGAAACCTTACAAATGCAGAAGAACATTTCGAATCGGCTCTGACTTTTTCAAATGACCGGTCTGATTATTCATTTACCGGTAAAATAGAAATCAATCTTGGCATTGTTAATACTATACGCGGGAAATATGATGCGGCAATTTCATTTTTCAAAAGAGCTCTGATTAATTTTGAAAAAATTTCTGAGCTCAAACGAATTGCGGAAATTAATCATAATATGGGTATGGTTTTTAGTAAGAAAAGTGATTTTACAACTGCATTAAACTATTTTGATGAATGTATTAAATTGTCTGTAAATCTTGGATACCTGCAGAC
>JAWOIK010000053.1:0-8127 GCA_046484705.1 Ignavibacteriaceae bacterium
TGAATCTATGAAACATCTGAACGAAGCGGCATCGATGATGAAAAACTCTATGGAATCTATGATGCAAAGCGGAGGAAGCGGCGGCGGAATGATGTCTTTAATGCAGCAACTTCAGCAGATGGGCGGTCAGCAGATGAGTCTGAATAATATGACTCAAATGCTGCAACAGATGATGCAGGGTAATATGAGTCCGGGGCAGCAGGCTGAACTTCAACGGCTCGGGCAGCAGCAGGAAATGATTAGAAAGTCCCTCGAACAGTTAAATCAGGAAGCGAAAATGTCAGGTGAATCAAAGAAGATTCCTGCAGATCTTGAAAACATAGTTAAGCAAATGCAGGAAGTTGTTACTGATATGAATACCGAAAAACTTGATGATGATCTTATACAGAAACAGGAAAGAATTTTATCAAAACTTCTTGATGCGCAACGTTCACTGAATGAAAGAGATTTTGAAAAAGAAAGAAGATCAGAAACCGGGCAGCAGATTGTAAGGCAATCTCCCTCCGACCTTAATCTTTCTACAGAGCGTGGAAAAAATAAAGTTAAAGATGAACTAAATAAAGCGGTTCAGGAGGGTTATATAAAGGATTATGAAGAACTCATCCGCCGGTATTATGAAGCTATTCAGAAAGAAAATATAAATAATTAACTGTTGGTTTTATTAGTTTTTCAAAAAATCATAGCCTGAACAGGATAACCAACTCAGCCAGCCATAATATTCCATCCTCTTTTATGAGCTATTAATAAATAATTTACAGGGCATATTTATAACTCAACAAAGAATAATGATTGATTTCAATACAAAATCATTATATTTTGAGTACGTATAACAATAAATCAATGCTAAACTTTATAGAAAATATTCTTGTCCTGTTAAAAGAAGCTACATCGGCAGATGAATCCGCACTTCTGTATTACGATGGCTACTCACTGATGAATATAAAAAGCAGCGGTAATTCTGCAGCCGTACAGGAAATATTATTTTCTGTAAATGAGTTGATCCGGATTGTTAATATGGAGGATGCTTCTGCTATAGTCAGAACAAGCATCCAGGACGAAGTAAAAAATAAAAAGTATTACCTGAATTATTACCAGGAAATAAAACTCTCACCTGATGACAGGAATTTTTATCTGCTCATATCCTGCTCGTCTGAAGAAAAAGAATCAATCGTTCCCGAACATGTTTCCGCTTTTTTGATTGACCAGATAAAAGCAATAGGCGGTGTATTATTGTTTTATAATTCCGATCATTCCTTACTTGCTTCTTTAAAACTTCTGGATATGGGAAACTGGAAGAACTTTTTCGATGAACTTAACGAAATATCCGGCGATCTGGTTTTTATAGTTGATAAAGAAGGATATTATTTATCGATAAACAATTCCGGTGCGGAGCTGCTTCATTACTCACCTGATGACATAATTGGAAAACACCTTACCGATTTTTTAGATACTGATAACCTGAACTACACAAATGCAGAACTTTCAAAAATAATTGAAGTAAGAGGCGAAGGTAAATTTGAAGTTGCTTTTATTTCTAAAAATGACAAAAAAGTTTATCTGGATCTGCATGTTAAAACCGTACTATCAGAAGATAGAATTATTGGTCTGTTAGGTGTTGGAAGAGATGTTACAATTGTACGTCATCTTAAATCAAGATTAAATAATCTCGAACCCAGGTTAATTGAAGCTGAAAGATTAATTGCAGTTGAAAGAGCCCGTACAAATCAGCATAAAGCTATGCTTGATGAACTAAACAAGTTAAAAAGTGAATTTGTTTCAAATATATCTCATGAACTTCGAACTCCGCTTGCCTCAATAGTAGGATTTTCCGAAACTATAAACTCTGATCCTAAAATGCCGGATGAACTGAGACTGGAGTTTAATTCAATTATTCTTAATGAAGGCAAACGTCTTGCAAAACTTATTAATGATGTACTCGATCTTTCAAGAATAGAAGCGGGTGTAATTACACTTAATAAAATGCAATTTGATGTAGTTGAATTGATAAAATCCATTTACTCGGATTATCATAAATATGCACAGGCTAAAAGCATCACATTAACAAGCGAATTTCCGGCAGAAAAAATATATGTGGAAGCGGACAGGGAAAGAATAAGCCAGGCTGTTCAGGCTCTGATGGATAATGCTGTAAAGTTTACAAATAATAATGGACGAATAAGAGTAATTATTAGTAATTTATACCGGGAAGTTGAAATAATTATTACAGATACCG
The DNA here is from genome assembly GCA_046484705.1 of Ignavibacteriaceae bacterium. GTDB lineage: Bacteria > Bacteroidota > Ignavibacteria > Ignavibacteriales > Ignavibacteriaceae > JAGXRK01. The sequence goes on from JAWOIK010000053.1 coordinate 2,234, forward strand.
GAATTGGTATTTCTGAAAAAGATTTCCCGTTTATTTTTCAGAAGTTTAGCAAAGTGAACAAACCTGTTACTGAAAATTACAGCACAGGTATGGGATTGGTATTTGTGAAACAAATTGTAGATTTGCACAAAGGATTAATAACCGTTCAGAGTGAGCCTGATAAGGGAACCACGGTTATACTCAAACTATTAAAAAACATTAAGGATAGAAAAAACTAAGGTAAGTTTTGGAAAAGTTAATTTTCATTGTAGATGACGAACAGGCAATATCCAAACTTCTGTCATATTGGGTAAAAGACAGGTGGAAATACCAGGTTGAAACATTTTCAAATGGGGAAGATGTTCTAAAAAGCCTGAACAAAAAACCAGATCTGGTTCTACTTGATATTATGCTGCCGGGAGTAAACGGAATTGAAACTCTCAAAAAAATAAAACAGTTTGATGAAAATCTTCCGGTAATAATGCTGTCTGCCCAGGGCAGTATAGAAGTAGCAGTCGATTCTCTTCGTTATGGTGCCTATGATTATTTTACAAAACCTATCGACCAGCAGAAACTGGAACTATCTATAAAAAATGCAATCAGAAACTATGACCTTACAAAGGAACTACAGAACCTGCGCGAAAACGTTAAACAGGAATATAGTTTTGATAATATTATTTCCGCCGATGGAAGAATGCAGGATGTTTTTAAACTAGTTTCTAAAGTACTTAATAATGATATAACTGTTCTTATATACGGTGAAAGCGGTACCGGTAAAGAATTAATTGCCAGGGCAATTCATTATAACGGAATAAGAAAAGATAAACCGTTTGTTGTTGTTAATTGCGCATCAATTCCGCGTGAACTGCTTGAAAGTGAACTATTCGGACATGAAAAAGGATCTTTTACAGGTGCTCATCAAAGAAAGCTTGGTAAATTTGAAATAGCTAAAGGCGGAACAATTTTTCTTGATGAGGTTGGTGAACTTGAAATGCTTCTTCAGGCAAAACTGCTAAGGGTAATTCAGCAGAAGGAATTTGAACGTGTTGGCGGCACAGAACTTATAAAAACAGATGTCAGGATAATCTCAGCAACAAACAGGGATCTTAAACATGCTGTAGAGAATAAAGAATTCAGGGAAGATCTTTTTTACAGGCTGAACTCTTTCCCGATTTTCGTTCCGCCTTTAAGAAGCAGAAGAGGTGATATTCTTATTCTTGCCGAACATTTTATTACTAAATTTAGTGAGAAGCTTTCTAAAAATATAAAGGGCTTTACAAAAAGAGCACTTAAAATTATCTATGAATATAACTGGCCCGGCAATGTAAGGGAAGTTGAAAACACTATCGAAAGATGTATAATCATCACCGAAACGGATATGATCGACGTTGATGATTTGCCGGCTCATCTCAGAACAACGGATAATAATTCAAGCGTTGAAGTTAACAGTCCGTTATTCAGTGATGAAACTATTATTCCATTTGAAAAATTAAAAGAAGAAGCTATAAGGCATGCATTAAAAGTAACCAGCGGTAATATAGTGGAAGCAGCCAAAAAACTTAAACTTGGCAGAGCAACCATTTACCGTTTAATGGACAAATACCGTATTGAGAACAGAATTTAAAATCGAGAGGGATCATTATGGAATTTACTCGTGAAACCCAGGGTGAAATACTTGTTATAACAGTTAACCTGTTCAGAGCAACCCTGAAAGAAGCTGATAACTTTAAACAGACACTGGTATCCGAGATAGATCAGGGTTGGAAAAAAATAGTTGTGGATCTGTCTTACTGTGAGTTTATCGATTCAACTTTTCTCGGGGCACTTGTTGTTTCCCTTAAAAAGGTTACCAGTACAGGTGGAGATTTGAGATTAGTAGGATTTCAGCCTTCGGTTCACTCAATGTTTGAACTTACACGAATGTACCGGGTATTCGAATCATTTAAAACCCAGGAAGAAGCAATAAAAAGCTTTTCCTGATATAATTATCTATTTCTAAGCCCCGGATACATGCTATCGTAATTATTTTTTGAATATGTAAAGGTTTGTTGAATACAGATTAATGGCATCATCCGGATCAAAATCAATTCTCGTTATAGATGACGATATTACCATACGTAAAGTTATCGGTCATCATCTTCGGAAGAACAACTATATCTCTATTGAGGTTGAAAACGCCTCCGAAGCCTTCTCAGTGCTTGAAAAAGAGAATATCGACCTCGTTTTGTGTGATGTTACTATGGATGAGATGGACGGGTTCGAATTCTGTAAAAAAGTCCGCGAAAATGAGAACCATAGACTACTGCCTTTCGTATTTGTAACTGCAAAAAGTTCACTACAGGATAAATCCATGGCAATGGAAGTCGGCGGTGATGATATCATAACAAAACCCTTTGATATTGATGAACTATTAATAAAAGTTCAAGCACTTCTTAGACGGTCTGAAATTTATAAACTATACGGCGTTAAGAAAAACTTAGCATCAGCATTTACAGAAAGACCTGCTAAAATTCTTTTTGTTGATGACGACCCGTCAATTTCAAAATTGTTTAAATATAACTTAGACAAAGCCGGCTTCGAATGCACTATTGCCTCCAATGTGGATGAAGCTCTAGGAGCAATAAAAAATGTTGTTCCCGATGTAATAGTATCCGATATTATGATGCCCAAAACCGATGGATTTCAATTCAGAAAAATACTTCTTACCGATGATGAATTTAAAAATATACCTTTCATTTTTTTAACCGCCAAAGGTGAAGAGAAGGATATACTGGATGGTTATGATCTTGGTGTTACCGATTATGTATTAAAAACTGCCGGACCAAAAGTTGTTGTTGCAAAAGTTACAGCCATCATAAAAAGTCTTGGCAATGAAAGAAAAAAAATTGTTGCCGAACTACATCAGGCGGCAAGTTCATTAGGTGTTACAGTTGTACCGGACAGGACTCCGGTATTTGAGGGTTATGAAATAAAACAATGGCATATTCCTTATAAAGGAATTCCGGGCGGTGATTTTATCGACTACTTCCGGATTGATGAGAATAACCTTGCAATTCTGGTTGGAGATGTAATGGGTAAAAAATGGGGCGCATGGTATTTTGCTTTTGCCTATGCTGGTTATGTAAGGACATCATTGCGGGGTATTCTTCAGAATACAGATAAATTCTCACCCAGTGATATTCTTCATAAAGTAAACCGCGCAGTTTATCATGATTCCAAGATCAGTGAGGTCTTTACTACTTTATCAGTTCTTATTATTGATAAAAAGAATGGTACGCTTAATTATTCCGGTGCCGGTGATATTCCATTAATATTTAAGAACAGCAATACTAACGAAGTTTCCCAGATTCAATCCAAAGGTTTACTTCTCGGGTTTGTTGAACAGGGAAATTTTCAGGATATATCGATTGAATTAAATAAAGATGATATATTGTTTGTTATTACAGACGGAATTATTGAAACAAGAAATCTTGAAGGTGAAATGTTCGGGGAGGATAGATTGATGAAAATTATTTCAGAAACCTCATCTGGTTCGGATTATATTAATGAAATTAAGAATTATGTTAAAAATTTCAGCAATGAATCTTTTGAGGATGATATTAGCATGATCTCGATAAAAAGAGAATAATAGTGTAACAAGATAAATGAACCAACTACTTAACTAAATCAGTATGCTTTTTTAGCAGGGGGAATTAAAATTCTTCTGTAGCCTGTAATTTTTCTGCACGGTCTGCAAGTTTTAACTGCTCAATAATTTCATCAACCTTTCCTTCCATAATGTTTTCAAGGTTATACAGAGTTAAGCCAATCCTGTGGTCGGTAATTCTGTTTTGCGGGTAATTATAAGTTCTTATCTTATCGCTCCGGTCACCGCTGCCCACCATAGATTTTCTTTGTGCAGAAATCTGAGCATTATGTTTTTTAAGTTCCATATCATACAGCCTTGCTTTAAGCACTTTCATCGCCTTAATTCGGTTTTTTAATTGTGACCTTTCATCCTGGCATTGAACAACAATACCTGATGGAATGTGGGTCATCCTGACTGCGGTTTCAACCTTGTTCACATTCTGTCCGCCAGCTCCACCGGAACGGAAAATATCAATCTTTAAATCAGCCGGATTTATTTCAACCTCAACATCTTCAGCTTCAGGAAGCACTGCAACGGAAGCGGCTGAAGTATGAACTCTTCCGCTGGCTTCGGTTTCAGGAACACGCTGGACACGGTGTACACCTGATTCGAATTTTAAATCTCCAAATACATTATTTCCGGTAATTGAAAAAACAACTTCTTTCAATCCGCCTAATCCTGTATCATTCATATCAATAATTTCGTAGTTCCAGCCGCGGATTTCAGCATAACGTGTGTACATTCTGAAAAGATCTCCCGCAAATAAAGCAGCCTCTTCACCTCCTGTACCGGCACGTATTTCCATTATCACGCCTTTATCATCATTAGGATCTTTGGGTAGAAGTAAAACTTTTATTTCATCTTCAAGTTTTTCTTTTTCATCTTTCAAGTCTTCCAGTTCTGTTTCAGCCAGTTCAATCATTTCAGAATCTTTCACTGTTCTGATGATCTCTTCATTTCCCTTTATATTTTTCAATACGGAAGAATATTTATTGTAAACATTAATAAGCCCTTCCAGATTACTTCTTTCCTTATTGAGATTTTTCAGCTTTTCATAATTATTTGTATATGCAGGGTCGGAAAGCTGACCATTAATCTGATCATACCGCGATTTTATTTTCTCAAGCTTTTCTAATAAATTCATTTTGTATCTCTAAATTTGGAATGCAAATATATAAAAGCATAAGTTAAATCAGGAATTAACCGGAGCAAACAATATGGCAGAACAATTTGACAAAGCCGAATTTAATAAAGGGTTTATGGCTACAAACATAATATTCTACGCGTTATCAGCAGGGCAATTATTTTTCCTTGCTGTAATCTGGTTTTTAAATAGTGAGCGGATTCACTCACCTAATGAACTGGACAGTTATTTTATATTTATGGTTCCCACGGTTGGCTTAATTTCAATGTTCATGTCACGCTTTGTGTACTCACAGGCTCTGATAAAATTGAATCAGACAGATTCAATTCCGGAGAAGCTTATTAAGTACCGCACATTTAAAATAATTTCCTGGGCAATCCTGGAAGGAGCAGCCTTGTTCAGTCTTGTTGCCTTTTTTGTAACTGCAAATTACCTGTATGTTGCGGTGTTCATTTTTGTGTTTGGATTCTTTTTATTTAACAGACCTTCAAAAGAAGGATTTGTTATTGATATGCAAATAACCGGACCAATAAAAGAAACGATTTTAAGAAATTAAAACAAGAGTCCCGAAGTGGGAAGATAGAAAATTTATAGTATGAAAAAATTTGATATTCCACAATACTACAGAAGTTCATTTATAACACGAATAAAAAATTCCCGTAAAGATTCAGATCCAAGGAAAAAAGATTTTACACCGACTTTACTGGATTTTGGTTCTGTTAGATTTTATCTCGCACGGCACTTTGGATTTTGTTACGGCGTTGAGAATGCAATAGAGATAGCATACAAAACAATAGTAGAAAATCCCGGCAAACGAATTTACCTGCTCAGCGAAATGATTCATAATCCCGGAGTTAACTTCGATCTTGAAAAACTTGGTGTGAAATTTTTAATGGATACATCCGGCAAGCATATTATTGATTGGAATGATTTAACAAAAGATGATATTGTAATAATTCCTGCATTCGGAACAACACTTGAACTTGAAAAGAAAATGAATGAGCTAGGGATTGATCCATACAGGTATAATACCACCTGTCCGTTTGTGGAAAAAGTCTGGAATCGCTGAAAGTGAGCCAAACCGCCGCCCAGTCGGCGTTGGAAAGCGCGGCCATCGGGAGTTTTTCCTCCCAGCCTTATTGC
>JAWOIK010000008.1:0-5430 GCA_046484705.1 Ignavibacteriaceae bacterium
AGTGCCGGCAAAAAATATCAGGTATGTAATGGATAACTTAATAGTAGATTTTAAATTCATTTTAATATTTAATCAATTATGAATAATTATAAAGAACTGTTAAAAAATATTGAATACTTGATTTAAATAAAAACCTGTAATCGGATTGACAGAAAATCAATTGTATTTCTGGGCATCCTAATTGACTAAACGAACAGAATACGTTTAATCAGAATTTACATTGACCAGGCAGAGTGAGTTGTTATCCTGATATATATCCTGTAACTCTAATGCCAGGTTCTCAAGTTCATCAAGAAAATCTTCCTTAAAGTGTTCATATTTTTCTTTATAAGAGGCATATAGATTTTTATAATACTCAATTCCTTCAGCTAAATTATTACTAAAAGTTTCGAAATACTTATCCTGCTTAACAGATATGATTGTTCCGTTTTCTTCAATCAATCTTTTCAGGTAAGATATATATAAAGTAAGTTCTTTCAGAAATATGTTAGGTCGCTTTTCCTCATCAATAAAATTCTTTCTACCGTAAATATGATCGACCATCTCCTTAAGAGATAAAATTTTATCGAAGTAAGCCATATTAGGTCCGGGACAAACTGAAACACCTTTGCTTTTTCCTTTAATTTGAATTTCATTATTCAGCATAGCGGTATTACCGAGCCCAACACATATGCATGCTTTATCAACAATTTTATCGAATTCAATTCCATGATTATACTCATCGAGATTTTTGCCATCAAGTTCAATCAACTTTAAATTCTGATATTGCCGTGAAGCAGTGCAGATGGAGTTGTCTGTGAATTCTTTGTTAAATGTTAAATACTTTTTAGGACATGAACTTCCGGGTCTTCCCTTACTAACCAGTTCCATCTTTTCAATATCCTGGGAATTATTTCTAACGCTGTTAAACGGAACTCCAAGCGGAGATATATTGCTTAAATACAAATCCTTTTCTTTTGCATTTTGAAGAAGTTCTAATGTTTGCGGATCAACATTAGTGACTTCAGGAACTAGAAGGAAAGGTGTTCCCCATCCGATGGAATCAAGTTGGTAGTATTCCAAAAGAAAATCATGTTCCTTGGATGTACCAACTCCGCCCTGTGCAGTAATTTTTATAACAGGAGGTGAGGAAGGAAAAAAACGGTTCTTATTAATTAATGCCTGAACATAAATATCATTCGTTGTGCTGATTAAGTCATCACGTTTATTTTTAAATTCTTCTAATATGGGACCCATCAGAAATCCATCGGTGGCAAAAGCATGTCCGCCGCAATTCAGTCCGGATTCTATCCTGTATTCCGAAACCCACAAACCTTTTTTAGCCAAAAATTTTCCTTGAATAATAGCAGACCGGTAATCACTCACTTTTAAAATAATTTTCTTACGGATGAATCCGTTTTCATCGGGGTAAAAATCTTCAAACTTTTCTATGTAGCTGTATAATCTGGGGTTCATTCCGGCAGATAAAACAAGCGAAGAGTTTAATTTACTTTTTGCAAACCCTCTTAGTGCTGCGTGTGCGTCATTAAATTCAACAGGCAGTTTTTCATTGCCTATGTAATTTTCATTATCAACCTTTGTCATAATGTTAACGTCAATACTTCCCGGTTGAATATTTTCCTGAATCCATTTGGCAATATCCTGTTTCAGGATGGTGCCATTTTCCAGCAGTTCATAAAATTTATTTTTAACTTCCGAATAATCCGGTAGCATTTCAACCAGCTTCCGGATTTCCTCACCTTTATCATGAATAGAATTTTTAACTTCTTCAAATTTTGCATTAACAATATCCTGAATCAGATCCAGGTAACTGGTAATTCTCTCGGCTCTGAAATCCTTAACTTTTTCTGATATCAGAGTGTAAGGGATTCCTATTCTGGTGCTGTAATGTTCTCTCATCTTTTCAATAAGTCCGTCATCAACAATTGAAATAACTGAGGATATGCCATAAGGTGCTGTCTTAACCGGTGTATCAATGGTGAAAGCCAATCCCATCACCGGTATATGAAATGTATGCATCGAAACTTTGATCCTTTTTATATAATTGAGTATTCAGTGTTTAATCTAAGGGTATTATCTGAATAAATTGCAACGGAAACGCTTCCCACGCGAAATAAATTTTCCAATATTTTTACTGAGATATTCAGAATTTTACTACACTTCTGCCGGAAAGCTGATTTTGGATTTAATTGATGATATAGAAATTTGCCAGGAAAAAAGAGAGGAAATCGAATCTCATCTAATATCATTCATTCCGAAACTTATATTATTATTTAAATTATCTTTTCAAATCGGTTATTTAATTAAATTTGCGTACGCAACAAGTTTATCTTCATCATACTCTATTTTTATCTCTGGAAATCCATCAAGAAAATGAGAAAGCTTTTCGTAACCGAATTCTTTATGATTAAAGGAAGGATTTTCACGCTTAATCATAATGCCGATAGTTGCAACATTAACTTTGCGTTTTTCCTTTTTAAGTAAAGCGATTACACTATCTCTTATTTGCTCATTTAATTTCTTTTGTGGTGTTTGTAATGATTTTGACTCCTGATGCTTAATTTTTTCAGGTCTGTATTCAATAATACCATCAGCAACATTTACAAGATCCCGTGCTATTGAACCGGGAACACCCATTAAGTAAGTATTTTTTCCAAGTGATCTCAGTTCATTTAATAACGGAATGAAGTCACGATCCCCGGTAACCAGTATCAATGTGTTTATATTTTCATTCTGCATGAACAACTTCATTGCATAAACACAAATATAAGTATCGGCGCTGCTCTTTTCTGCTCTTGATAAGGGTGTAAAGACAGGCTGAATGCCGCTTGTCTGAAGACTGCTGATCTGATCATTAAATCGCACCCAGTCTCCAAAAGCCTGTATTGATGCAATGCCTCCTTTTTTCTCACATAAATTTCTAATGATCATCAAATCCGGTTCTTCACCATAATTATTAAGCGAAGAGTAGTATATATTTTCAAAGTCAATAAAAACTGCAATGGTATTGTGCGATTGCTCTTCAATATTATTTTTCAATTAAATTATTCCTTTAATTAATCCGATTCGTTACGCCTGTTCAATTATAATTTACAGGTGAAGTTACAGACAATATCTGATTGTTCAAATCGGGTATGCAATTTTAAAGTATGATAACAATATCTCCTTCAAAAATCAGAAAGATTTTACCAGGACAGAAAATTGTAGGAAAACACAATCTGTAGTGAAAGGTCTGAATCCTGTAACTTAGATATATAAAAATATTTTATTTCCCCGCCGATAGAAATATCTTCATGAATCGGATGTATGTAGGAGGCTCCTGCTATATATCCCAAACTAAATACAGAACTATAAATGCTGCTGCCAAATAATTCACCGTAATTTAACATGAAGAAAGCACCACTGCCCCCTTTCAATTCAAAGTTTGGCAATGATTTGGGAAAGATGATCATGGATGCAACAAATAATAATGGCACAGAGACTATTGATGCTTTAAGGTCTGATGTGCCAAATTCATCCGATGAAATACTGGTTTTGATAGAATATAAATACTGGTAACCTGTCTCTATCCCGATACTTAGTAAATGCTCCGGATGCCACATAACTCTGAAGGTCCCGCTAAATCCATTTTTATTTAAATCCATAAATTCCAGAGTGGTTAAATACCTCGAATAACCCAATCCGACATCGGCACTTAAAGAATACAATGTATCATTGCTTTGTGCATAAGTTGATTCAAGGAATAATAGAATGAATATAATTGCGGATAATTTCATAGAACCTATTCTCTGATGTAATGGTAATATGCAACTAAAGTCGGATGATTGGTCAATATACCATCAAATTCACCTTCGCTTATAAAACTCTGAATAAAAACAGGTTCATCAAGAGTCCATACAAATGCTTTTCTTCCCTCTCCATGAATTTCTCTTACCTCTGCAAGCTGAAGACCTTGAGTCCATCTTGGAGCCCAGACTATTGAATTCAATTCTCTTACATAACTTAATCCAAGCTCGCACAAGGTAGTTACATCTTCATGCTTATGATGAAGCAGAATCTGATTAGCTTTTTCAACGGATGGAATACCAAGAACAATCTGCAGATCCTTCTGCATGGAGTTGGCTCTTCTTAGAAAATCTTTCTGGATTTTTATAACTGCCGGAATTTCATTCCGTTCGGATTTCAGATCAAGCCAAACAAAACGAAGGTCAGTACTATCAAGAACATATTCTAATGCTTCTTCTAATGAGGGTATCTTTTCACCGTTGATTAATCTTACGAAAGTTCTGAGCTGAGCAAATGTGAAATCCTCTATATTGCCCCATATAACGCTCTTCTGTGTAAGCCTTAGATTAATATCCGAATCATGATATAAAATCGGAATTCCATCTTTTGTAAGACGTATGTCAATCTCAATTCCATTTGCTCCTAGTTTTTCAGCCATAGCAATTACTTCAACCGAATTTTCAGATGCCTGCAGGTGATCAGAATTTCTCCCCCCACCTCTATGAGCAAGAATAAAAAAATTATCCTGTTTCACACTATCACTAAAAGGTCTCAAATATTCTAACTGAAAAGTTTTATCGGGAGGATTATTTCCGTCACCAAATTCACCTCTTATTTTGATCTGCAGATTTGTAGTATCACCTGCAAGAATGTTACTGGCTCCCTCTGATGAAGAAATGGTAAAATTGATCAGTCCTGTTTCAGTGCCTGCGCCGTATCTCCAGTACCCGGAACAGTAGATAACCGAATCCAGACTTCCAGTCTGAAAAATCATGTACCCTACATTCTTATTCGTGAAAGCAGATAAATTTTCTCCACTCAGTTTTAAGACTATATTATCTCCAAAGTATTCATTTCCTTCATCGACTTTGTATACACCTTCCATTATGCTTTTTGAATCGTTACTAAGAGGATCGGTTTGATTCATAAATCCGCTGCCGTCTACCAAAGGATATTCCACTTCAATAACATATTCGCAAGATGCAATCAGAAAAAACAAAACCGTTATTACTAATATTTTCATAAATTAAAACTAAAAATTATTTCGGGAATAAATAAGAATTTATCGAAGGTAGAGAATGTAACCCACATTGGATAGTAGAATTTGGTAAAACTTGTTTTAAATCCGATGACTAAAAAATTATCTTTCCAAAGAGGCTGCTCTAAAAACAGAGCAAGCGAATAACCTGAAAAATTTTTAAAATCGCTTGTCACATTAACATTCCCAATTTTTACGGACTGATCAAGCACAAACATTAATTCTGATTTTAATGATATACTGAAATTAGGGAATAAATATCCTGCCGAAATATTAGGATAAACAAACCAGCCGCTGATCTTTGTTTTGAAATCTGATTGATCCCCTGCCTTACAAGTAGTACCGGACAAGGGAGCCAAAAAACTGAGCAAAATTCTGGAAACCTT
>JAWOIK010000095.1:0-17243 GCA_046484705.1 Ignavibacteriaceae bacterium
TACCCTAAACTTAAATAGTTCTGGCAAGGTCTCTTCCGTCCACTGATTGTTTGTTCTGTAAAACAATCCTTCTCCTCCAGCATATATCTTATTTCTCGAATTAAACCAGACTGTATATAGCTCCCGGTTATCCATCCAGGGTATTTCACCAACTGTGTTGTTACTTAAGCTGATAAGCTTTTTCTCTCCCCCGCTTGCAAAGTTGTATGCAGGACAGAGCATAAACCTGATTCCATATTCATCTGTTATTCCCCAGATGTCGTTTATATTTAAATCCGTTCCGCTTACTATCCTTTGCCAGTTGCCGTTTTGGTAGTGAGCAATCGAGCCGCTTCGTCCTACAAAGTACATATCTTCAGAGCTTGAACCCCAAGCTTTTGAGAGTGATATATTAGGATCGAGAGTTGTGCGCAAATCATACATTATCCAATTTTCCCCATCTCCGTGTATCGGAAGACTACCAACAAACCAGATATCTGTACTTGAAAAGGAAAAGATACCTTCTAACGCTGGTGTAATCATATTACCCCTGAATTCAACAGTAATTTTATGAAGTTCCCATTCATTTCCATCCCAATGCACGGCATTGTAAGTAGTGTAACCATTTATACTTGTATCAGCAATCATTATCTCCCCAACGCACCAGATGTTTTCCGGTGAGATTATAGCACAGTCGTAAAGCGTGCTGCCTCCAATAGTGCCAAAAGTCCACGTCTGGAAAATAAAGTTGTGGCTGGTTGTATCTTGTCCATCCCCGTTTTCAGGTGGTTCAACTGAATTGCAGCTTGTCGTGCAGAGTAAGAGTAAGATTAAGAGTAATAGAAAGAGTAAGAAAGTTTTTTGAGATATTTTCCAGGTAGTCATTGGTTTCCCTGTAATTGAGAATTTTACCTATGTAAAAACAAAGAAAAATTTCATTAAAACCAAACAGAATTCAGGGGAAAAATATTTCTGCAATTTGTAATAATCCGTAGGAACATCATTTATGATGTTCATTATGATGTTTGTTTATGTAAATTCACTACTGTCCGGTTATAAATAAATTTAACCTGCTTGCAGAAGGCAAGTTAGTTAGAGTGATTATAAATTCTAAATTTATAACCAACACTACTTATAAGCCGTAAAATTAGGTTTTTTAGAAACATAGAAAACTCAATATCCGTAGAAAAATGTAGAATAATGAACTTCCTTATTAACCTTAGTAACACAAATTGAGAATAAGTATTTTTAACCTTATTAGCTTAGTAGTCTCAAATAAGGTAATAAGGTCAAGCGATAATGTCTGTGTTACTTTACTAAGGTTTAAGAAAATAAATAAGGAATTTGATAAACCTGCCCGTCCGGCAGGCGGGTCAAATTCCTTCAAAATTGTTTGGGGAGATTTCCATTTCCTTGCATTTCATAACATTTAAGACAATTTTTGTTTTCGAATTTGAAATAAAATGTTAAAACAGGACGAAGAAAAAAATATAACGGTAAACCGTAAAGCACGGCATGAATATGCTATCATCCAAACATATGAAGCTGGTATTGCACTTGTCGGAACAGAGGTTAAAGCACTCAGACAGGGAAAAGCTAACCTGGTTGACAGCTATGGAACGGTGAGGAATAATGAAGTCTGGCTGATAAGTGCTCATATCAGCGAGTACACACAGGGTAATATAAACAATCATATTCCCACACGTGACCGTAAACTTCTGCTGAACAGAAATGAGATAAGAAAGTTAATTGGTAAAACAAAAGAAAAAGGGTTAACCTTAGTTCCGCTCAGATTATATTTTAAGAACGGCAAAGTAAAAGTTGAACTTGCTCTTGCCGAAGGTAAGAAGGTGTATGATAAACGTGAGTCTATTGCTCAGAAAGATTTACAGCGTGATCAGGAACGAAAGTTTAAGTACTGAAAATTACAAGGTTACAAAATTGCAAGATTACAAGACTTGTCTATGGCAGGCAGGTTGAGAAATTGAACTAAGCATCAGGGTATTTGAATAAATAAAACCACAAGAAATTCAAGAAATGACAAAAAAAATATTCCCTTCACTTAATGAACAGATGGATGTCATCAGGCGCGGTGCTGTTGAGATAATTCCTGAAGATGAACTTGTTAAGAAAATTGAAATATCTATAAAAGAAAATAAACCTCTTAACATTAAACTTGGCTGTGATCCGAGCAGACCTGATCTTCATATCGGTCACTCCGTAGTATTAAAAAAGTTAGCACAGTTTCAGAAACTTGGTCATCAGGCAATACTTATAGTTGGTGATTTTACAGGAATGATTGGTGATCCTTCGGGAAGGAATTCCACCCGTCCGGCTCTAACGCTTGAACAGACAAGAATTAACGGCGAAAGTTATTTTCAACAGGCATCTAAAATTCTTGATAAAGAGAAAACAAAGATTGTTTATAACTCCGACTGGCTGAGCAAAATGAATTTTGAGGATGTTATAAAACTTTCTTCAAAATATACTGTTGCAAGAATGATTGAGCGTGATGATTTTACAAAAAGATTCAAGGCGGGTGAACCGATAAGTGTTCACGAATTTCTTTATCCTCTTGCGCAGGCAATGGATTCAGTTGCAATCAATAGTGATGTTGAACTTGGCGGAACTGATCAAAAATTTAATTTGCTTGTCGGTAGGGATATTCAGCGTGAATATGGAATAGAACCACAGGTTATTTTAACTATGCCGCTTCTTGTCGGTACAGATGGAATAGAGAAAATGAGTAAATCATTGGATAACTATATCGGCATTTCCGATCCGCCGCAGCAGATATTTGGAAGAACTCTTTCTATTCCGGATAGCCTGATTTACACCTACTTTGTTTTGACTACAGACGTATCGGAACAAAAGCTAACTGAAATTCAGAAACAATTAAATGATGAGAAGTCTAATCCCAGAGATTTAAAAAGAGAACTTGCCAGAACTCTGGTTGAAATGTATCACGATAGCGAAGCTGCAAAAACTGCAGAAGAAGAATTTGACAGGATTTTTATCAACAAAGGTTTTCCCGATGAAATTCCTGAATTTAAAATTGAAGAAAGCAAAGAAATAAATGTTTTAGAATTAATAGTTTTAGTAAATTTCGCACCGTCAAAAGGAGAAGCACGCAGATTAGTAACACAAGGCGGCGTATCCATTGACGGAGAAAAAATAAATGATCCGTTGCAGACTATTAAAATCAGAAAGGAAATGATTTTAAAAGTCGGCAAGAGGAAATTTGTTAAATTAACTTAGAAAGGAAACTCAGTTGTATTTACCAACCAAACTGTTTTTCACTAAAGGTGTAGGCAAACATAAAGAATATCTCAGCTCATTCGAGCTGGCATTAAGAAGCGCTAGAATTGAGATATGTAACCTGGTTTCAGTCAGCAGTATTTTTCCAATAGGCTGCAAGAGAATTACTGTTGAAGAAGGATTAAAATATATTACGCCGGGTCAGATTACCCATTGTGTTATGGCGAGAAATTCTACGAACGAGCCAAACAGATTAATAGCTTCATCAATAGGTGTTGCTCTGCCTGCGGATGCAAATGCATATGGATATCTTTCAGAGCACCATCCATATGGGCAGACAGAAAAAATTTCCGGTGAATATGCCGAAGACCTTGCTGCCACCATGCTTGCAACTACACTTGGCGTAGAATTTAACCCGGATGTTGACTGGAGCGAACGCGAGAACATTTATAAAATGTCAGGCAAAATTGTTCGATCGTTCAATGTAACACAATCTGCAGAGGGTGATAAAAACGGATTATGGACCACAGTAATTGCCTGTGGAATATTTTTACCCTAACGAAATGATAAATTGATTGGTAACTGAATTTACTTTCTGGTTTATTTTCTCTGTAGTTGTAGCGTTCTTATTCTTTGTTGATCTTTACGTTACCGATCATAGAAAAGGCAGAATTTCTGTAAAAGCCAGTCTTATTTGGAGCGGCGTGTGGATTATAGCCGCTCTTATTTTTAACACCTTTCTTTATTTCTATCTTGAAAACGGACACCAGAAAGCGCTTGAATTTTTAACGGGATATCTTGTTGAAAAATCTCTATCAGTCGATAATCTTTTTGTTTTCCTGTTAATATTTAAGGTAATGGATGTCCCTGCTGAGCATCAACCGCATATTTTAAAATGGGGAATTCTCGGCGCCATCTTCTTCCGAATTATTTTCATACTGGCTGGTGTTGCTTTAATAAATCTCTTTCATCCAATCATATATATTTTCGCAATAATACTTCTCTATGCTGCATATAAAATGGCATTCGGAGGTGAACAAAAAATTGATGTTGAAAATAACTGGTTGATAAAATTGTTCACAAAGTACTTCAAACTTGACACAACATACAGAGGAAAGAATTTTTTTATAAGCAGGAATGGAAGGAGATACATTACAACTATGTTCCTTACATTACTGTTAATTGAATCATCGGATATTGTTTTTGCCGTTGATTCCATTCCGGCAATAATTGCAATAACAAGAGATACCTTTATAATAATTACTTCAAACATTTTTGCAATACTAGGATTGCGAGCACTTTATTTTGCATTATCCGGATTAGTTGATCTGTTTCATTACCTTAAGTATGGTGTGGCTATTGTTTTATTTTATGTTGGAATTAAGATGGTGGTTTCAGATTTTTATAAGATACCCACAGAGGCATCTTTAATAATTATACTTGTTGTTTTATCGGGATCAGTTATTCTTTCTCTTATACATAAGCAAACCAAACCCATGAATTAGCAATGCGATAACGATACCAACCAGCATTGGTTCAATAATATAAAAACCGGAATTCTCTAAGATACTACTCCTGAATATCAGCCATAATAAACTTGCTCCCACGGAAACACACATTTCTGCGATTATACAATTATTATTAACCTTTAACTTCGGATAATACGCACTGATTACTGGAATGATAATTCCCGGAATAAACAAAGATCCAATTGTGTACCAGATTTCTACAACAGATGGAATATAGTAAGCCAGAACTGAAGATAATATGCCGGAGATGATAAGACCTAAAATAGTATAAAACTTTAACTTAGCTTCCTTTCTCTGCTTTTGAATTTTATATATTAAATCACGACTGATTGTTGTGGCACTAAGAAAAAAGAAACTATTTAAAGTAGAAATGATTGTGGCAAAAAGTGCTGCATAGAAAATTCCCTTTAATCCGGGAGCAAGTACCCGCTCAGCCAGTAATGGGAAAGCCCAGACAGGCTGTTCAATTTCAGGGAGCAATGCTTTTGCATATAAGCCTGTAGCAGTTGTTAAAAAATCAAATAAGAACCAGAAACCGATAGAAATTAAGATTCCTTTTACTGCAATTGAGCCTGATTTAGCAGCATAACTTCTCTGATGAAATCCGGGGTCTGCAAATGTCCACATAGCAATTACAAACCAGACAATAATAAATCCGGGCGAAGCTCCGCCTGTGATTTGAAGATGTGTTTCCGGAACATTGGAAGATAAAAATTCTACTCCGCCAAAATTTATTATACACATGATGAAAATCAGGATGAATCCTCCGAACATTATGAAGAATTGAAATGCATCCGCATAAACGTTTGATTTGAATCCACCTTTTATCAAATAGGATATTGAGAGTATTAAAGTAATAATAAGTGCGGCAATAAGATCAATATTAAAAGTCAGGACCAATAGATTTGCAGCCATCAATAAATACGGAGCCGGAGAAACAAGCACAAATACAATTACCGATGAAAATAATCCAGCGGTTTTTCCATATTCCATTTCGATCTTATCCGGAATAGTGAACAACGAAGCATTTCTGATTTTCTTAGCAAATAAAAATGCAAACAGAATTGCAAAAATGTAATATGGTAATCCCTGTGTAAACCAGCTAAGCAGTCCGTAACGGTAAGTGAACTCCCCTACTCCGATTATACCTCCGTACCATGTGGAAACCGTTGTAAGAACAAATAAAACTAAACCGAGATTTCTACCGGATAGCAGATAGTCTTCAGTTCCCGAAGTGATTTTTCTTGATGAATAAAATCCGATTGAGACAAGTGTGACGAAGAAAAGCAGAATTACGGCAATATCTAAAGGACTAAAAGAGATCATTCGATTTCAGGAAATTAAAATCTCTGATTAAAAATATTACTCCTCCCTCAACATTAATTTTTACTTCAGTTGAAGTTGAAACATTGCTTGTACTCTCTCTTTCACCGAAAGGGAGTGCTGTTTTGGTTAACGGGTACTTTAAACCTTTGGTTGTAATTACAGTTCTTCTGTTAAACCCATAAAGAGAAATTGTTTCACCGGGAATTGATGTAAGTGTATTTTTATTTGTAAGAGGAATTAGAATTGAATTTTCTGCAATGATCATTGATTTAATCTTTTTAAAAAATTTAATTACTATTCCGAGGTTACAGAATGTGTGATCAAGTCTGTCCCCTGTAACGCCGAGCAGGACTGATTCCTTATAACCTTTTTGAATGGCGAGTTTTAATGCTTTTTCAACATCGGTATCATTCTGACGTGTAAGTTTAGTAATCTTACTTTTATTTTTATAAAAGTTATAAACATTTTCTGAAATTGAATCCAGATCACCAATAATAAAATCAGGTACCAATTTCATCTTATGTGCGTGATTGGCTCCGCCATCAGCACAAATCACAGTCGAGTAACCTTTATTTATCAGATATTTTACTAGCTGCTTTTGAGGCGGTTTACCGTTTGCAAGAATAATACATTTCTTCATAATTAAGTTTACCAGAAAAATATACTGAAGATAATTAGTCACTAATTCTTATTCGTGCAATTAGTGATAATTCCTGGCAGAGTAATAGGGATTAAAATCCTGCTCCGCCTCAAAATCACAAAAGCACTAAATTATTATTATAATCCTACCTGAATTCCGGCTATAAAATTTCTTTCAGCAGCGGGATAAAATTCTTTACCAACTGCATGAGCACTGTACAAATTATCAAAAATATTATTTACCTGGATGAATAATTTTGATAAAGACTTTCCTCCGAATAATTGAAATTCATAACTGCTGAAGAAATCCATTACAAAATAGGCATCGTTTTTATTGTCTGCATAATTTACAAATCCAGGATAATCGGATAGATAATCAAATAGGTAAACATCAAAATTATCCGAATAGAATTCACCGACATATTTTCCTGATAGTCTGAAATAAAGATTACTATAATTTAAGGATGCACCAAAATTAACAAGGAAATCCGGAAATCCAGCGATTCTGTTTCCATCCAGCAAGATAAAATTCTGGTCATCAATAAAATATTTACCGTTTGAAATTTCATTCTTGCTTAAAGTAGCATTCCCAAATAACTCGATCATACTTACCGGTCTTATCACTAATGAGAATTCAATTCCATAATGCTGAGTTTTATCCACATTCCCCGTGACTGGCTGACCAAACCTGTCCAATGTTCCATAACTAATAATTTCGTCATTAAAAAGCATGTAAAATATATTCAGGTTCACGTTCAGGTTTGAAGTATTAAATGAAGTTCCGAATTCTATATCATTCATCGTTTCAGGTTTTACGATAGGATTTGAAAAATTATATGAATCATCAGTGTTAAGTTCAAACATTGGTTCAGCACCTCCGCTTGATTCAGCAGCATCATAAAAATTTTTTAGTCTTGGTTCACGGGTTACTCTGGCAAATGATAAATATGAATTTAGCTGCGAAGTAAATTTATAATTTATTCCAAATCTGGGATTTACAAATAAGTCATCGATCTCAAAATTGTTATTAACAAATCTCTCATTACTTATGCTATATTTATGATATGCAAGTTGAATCTCTCCGAGTAAATTTATTCTCTCACTAAGATTATAACTTTCGTGAATAAATGCATTGATGATATCTTTCCCGCCATTATAGAAATAGTAATAAAAACTTTTGGAGATACCTTCAGGAAGATTTTCACCATAATTTATGCCTCCCCAATGATCAGATCGATGAATTCGCAATTCTCCGCCTGCTATGAGTTCCCCATTTTTGTGTTTGAAGCTTATTCTTGGAATCCAACCATATTGTTTGTTAGCAACAGTCGCACGTATAAGTACATTGCCGGGGTTCTGATCTGTACTAAAACCATTTTCAGAAGTAAGCCTTAAATAACTGGTGTCTGCCCATGAACCATCAAAATCAAAAAAGCCGTTTCCTATTACGAGAAATAATGCTGAGTTTATTTTTAGATCATCAGATATTTTAATTTCATTTAGTAATTCATAATGAGGTTGAGAGAAGTTTTCAATTTCTTCCGGCCTTCTATTTAAAGTGTAAGTGTATCCTGATTCATCAGCTTCCCAGTATGAATAATTTGCTTTTCGTAATTCCTTATCTTTAACAGCAAATTTAGCTACCCCGGTGTAGGCTAAACCATCTTCAATCGGACCACCGAAAAAATTTATTTGTGTAGTCAGCCATTCATCATATCTTACTGCTGAAAGATGATATGCATTGAACTTGACCCAGGCGAGATTCCTATATCCGGAACTTAGTATCTGAGAGAGTTTCGCATAAACAGAATATTTATTCTCGATTAGTCCACTTGAAAATGCAGCACTGTATTTCCGCGTATGATAACTGCCATAAGAAGTTGAAAGATCAAACCGGGGAATATCTGAAAAAGTTGAAGTGATAATATTAATTGATCCTCCGATTGCCGGAAAACCTGTAACTCCCGATCCCGCACCACGCTGTACCTGTATCAATTCTGTGCTGGCAAGAAGATCGGGAAAATCCAGCCAGTAAATATTATGGTCTTCAGGATCGTTTTGTGGTATACCATTGATAGAAACAGAAATTCTTCTTTGATCAAACCCTCTAATTGATAAATAGTTATAACCAATGCCGTGTCCGCCTTCGGAGTAAAATGTAGTTGATGGAAGTCTGCTCAAATATTCCGGAAAATCCTGCACAGTATAATCTCGTTGGATGTCTTTTCTTTTAATCTGATCAAAGGAGATTGGTGTTACTCCATACCTGCCAATACCTCCCTCGATCAAAACTGTTTGGGATGGAAGTACAATCCTGTTCATCAGTATATCCAGTTGATGAATATTCTCCTGCTCAGAAATTTTTATAATTGTATTAGCGTACCCAATATAACTTATAATTAGAGTATCTGAATTTTTTAGGTCACCTGTTAGCTCGAACTTACCTTTTGAATCGCTTATGGTACCAATGTTTTTACCGGGTATAAAAATATTTGCATTAACTAGGGGAAGGTTTGATTCAGAATCGGAGACTGTTCCTTTTAAAACAATTTCCTGTGGTAAGATTTGAGAAATAGCTGATAAAAAAAGAATAATTAAAGCCTTCATGACTGACTCCTTTAAAAATAAAAAGCCGTTCCGGGAACGGCTAAAAGGAAATTAATTATTCTTTTAGCCCGTTTTCCTACGCTGGAATTACCCAGATCAGGTTAAAGGGTATAATCTCAGATATCACGAGTAATCGGGATAACACCCCTAACGGCTTTAGGTTATACAAAATGTAAATTAAATATTATTACCCCAATTTTAATTTCTGCCCGATAACAATTTTATTGTTACTCAGGTCATTAATCTGTTTTAATTTGGCAACCGGAATATTATATTTTTTTGAGATAGAGTAAAGTGATTCCCCTTTTTGGACCGTATGAATTTTTGCATTAGAAACGTTTGAGGTATTTTTCTTCGTTTCATTTTTTACATTGGTTTCTGGTACATCATTTACACCGGCATCTGAAAATACTTTTAATGTAGAACCGGCAATGATTTTATCACTGTTAAGATTATTCCATGCTTTGATATCAGCAATATTTACTTTATATGTTTCTGCAATCTTGCTAATGGTTTCACCGGGTTTTACAGTATGATAATTTGTGTTTGCGGTGCTTTTGGTTGTTATGTCGCCAAGTGTACTTGCAGTTGTACTCGAATAAATCTTTAATGACTTACCGGCAATAATTTTATTTCCTGAAATGTTATTCCACTTTCTTATCATTGCTGTAGAAACACCAAATCTTTCTGCAATTTCACCAATAGTATCGCCTCTTTTAACTTTGTACCTGTATAAGTTTGAGTTGTTTGTGTTTGTCAGATCGGCTGTAACTGTCTTTGGTCCGCCATCCGAATAAACCTTTAGATTTTTTCCTGCAATGATTTTATTGCCTACAATATTGTTCCATTCCTTTAATTCACGTACAGAAACACCATACTTCGAAGCAATCAGTCCTAAATTTTCGCCTCTTCTTATTCTATGGTAAACCGGTGCATTTGAATTTTTGTTAACGGTATTTTTCACAACAGTTTTTTCCAAAGCAGTTTGCTTATCAAGACTTGCGTAAAAATCTTTTTTGTCTTCCTGTACATAAATGGTTAACTGTTGTCCAACCCGTATGGTTGATGTATATGGAATATCATTCCAGTTTCTCAGATCACTTACACGTGAGTGGAACAAATCTGCAATACCCAAAAGACTATCATTTCTTTTTACATGGTAATAAACCGGAACAAGATCTTCAGGCACAATAACATCATTTTTTACTTCAGGTGTTTCAACTGATTCTTCATTCATTGCCAATGTTTCTTTTCCTGACAGATCATTACCAGGTTCTTCATCAATAATTACATCACTGGTTTTAACTACTTCCGCTGTATTTACTGAGCCTTTATTCAAACTTGCATAAGGCGAAATGTAGCCGCCGTTATCCTGAGCTGTTTGTACGTCCGGATTATATGCGAAATTATTTTCAGCAAGGTTTACTGAAACAGGAATTCTTAATTCCACACCTGCATATAACCTGGAATTGGTTGAAATGTTATTGGCATCAGCGAGATCATACTTTGACACTCCGTATCTTTGCGCAACTTTAGTGATAGTTTCGCCCTTTCGTACAGTGTGTACAACATAATTTCGTTTAGCTGATTCAGGAATATTTTCCATGTTTGATGCTAAAAGATTATATGAACCTTTTGGAATTTTCAAAGGATATCCATCCGGGTAATTATCAGGTGTAGACAACTGTGTAAGTTCAGGATTCATATCCTGTAAGGTCAGCAGGTCTGTACCGGAAGCACTTGATAAATACACAAGATCAACCGAGCCTTGAATTTTAAATACATCAGCATCATAGGGTCTTTCTGAAACATAGTCGGTGAAGCCGTATTTTTCCGGCTCAAGTGCAATAAGGCTAACAGCAATATATGTTGGAACATAGTTCCTGGTTTCCTTAGGAAGATTTTTTCGAATGGACCAGAAATCGTTTCCACTAGATCTGCGTAAAGCACGCTTTACTCTTCCTTCACCACAGTTGTAGGCAGCTAATGCAAGATACCAGTCTCCAAGTGATGTATGCAGATCGCGCAGATGACGGGCGGCAGCTCTGGTTGATTTTTCAGGATCCCGCCTTTCATCTATATAAAAACCTGTCTGAAGCCCATACATTTGTCCTGTAGATTTGATGAATTGCCACAAACCAACCGCGGAGGCCCAAGACCTGGCAGTAGGATTTAAACCACTTTCCATCATACTTAAATAAACTAATTGCTGCGGAACACCCTCCTCCTTAAATATTTTAACCATCATCGGAAAATATCTACCTGAGCGTGAAAGCCATCTGTTCATAGCTCCGCGTCCCTTTCCTGTAAAATAATTAACCCACTGTTCAACATGGTTGTTATATTCTAAAGGAATATCTGCGGGGATTATAACCCTTGTATTTACTTCTTCAGTATCATCGAACGTGAGGTCAATTTCAGGAGCAGCCTGACCCATCCATTCTTCATAAGCCGCAAATGATACACCTTCCGGAAGTTCTGTCAATCCATCAACAAGAGATCTGTAATCTTCAATAATGGAACTCGCTAATTCATTATATGCTTCGTTATTATCAATCCCGGGGTAGTAACTAAGATTAGTTATGGTCCTTAATGCAGCTTCAAAATTTTCAATTGCTTCTTTTGTACTGTTAAGATTTTGCTTCTCAATAGCATCAACGTAATGTTGTCTTGCCTGTTCAAGCATTTCAGAAACGATTCCATAACGCTGGTTTTTAGTAGATGAGTCATTTTCAGAGGAATGAGTTGATATTTCTTTATTCGCTCCACAAGAGGTAATTAGTACAGTCAATAAAGAAATAGCACAAAAAGTAAGCAGGTTTTTTTTCATTTGGGCTCCATTGTAAATAATTCTAATGCAATATATAATATTCGGTTTATCAAATCAAGTAAAGAATTAAACGGTTGTTGTTAAATTCTTGTTATTCAAAGGTTTAAAAAATTATAATGGGATATTCCCATGTTTTTTTCTAGGATTTTTATCCACTTTAGTTTTAAGCAATTCCAATGCCTGAATTATTCTTCTTTTTGATTCTGCTGGATTTATAACATCATCTAAAAAACCCCTCTCAGCAGCAATATATGGATTAGCAAATTTGGTAATGTATTCGGATAATTTTTTCTCAATTTCTTCGTCGGGATTTTTTGAAGTAGAAATTTCCTTTTTAAAGATAATTTCTACCGCACCCTTCGGTCCCATAACTGCAATTTCTGCAGAAGGCCAGGCAAAGTTAAAATCGCCTCTAATATGCTTTGAATTCATAACATCGTATGCACCGCCGTAAGCTTTTCTAGTTATTAGAGTTATTTTCGGCACTGTTGCTTCGGCAAAAGCGTACAGTAATTTTGCACCATGACGAATTATTCCATTCCATTCCTGTTCTGTTCCAGGCAGAAATCCTGGTACATCAACCAATACCAGTAATGGAATATTGAAAGCAT
The DNA here is from genome assembly GCA_046484705.1 of Ignavibacteriaceae bacterium. GTDB lineage: Bacteria > Bacteroidota > Ignavibacteria > Ignavibacteriales > Ignavibacteriaceae > JAGXRK01. The sequence goes on from JAWOIK010000095.1 coordinate 12,780, forward strand.
CACAGAATCTTACAAACCTGGCGCCTTTAACAGATGCATTAATATCTAAAACTCCGGCTAAAATCTGCGGCTGGTTTGCCACAATACCAACAGACATACCACCAATTCTTCCAAATCCTACTATAATGTTTTCCGCATAAGCTGAGTGAACCTCCAAAAAATCATTCTCATCTACTAACAGATTTATTATTTCCATCATATCATAAGGCTTGTTAGGTGTATCCGGAATGATTTTTTCAAGCTTATGTTCATTTACAATTGAATTTGAATCAAACTCTTTTTCAAAAGGTTTATCCATAAAATTAAGTGGTAAAAAATTCAGCAGTCTTCTAACTGCAAGCAAAGTTTCAATTTCATTTTCACAAATAAAGTGAGCTACTCCGCTTTTAGTTGCATGAGTCTCTGCACCGCCAAGGTCCTCAAAACTAACATCTTCATGAGTTACAGTCTTAACAACATTAGGTCCTGTTACAAACATATAGCTGGTGTTTTTAACCATGAAAATGAAGTCCGTAATTGCAGGAGAATAAACTGCTCCTCCTGCACAAGGACCAAGTATAACGGATATTTGCGGAACTACACCCGATGCTAAAGTGTTGAGAAGAAAAATATCTGCATAACCACCAAGACTGTTCACTCCTTCCTGAATTCTTGCACCGCCGGAATCATTTAACCCGATTACCGGAATTCCGGCTTTCATTGCCATGTTCATGATTTTAACAATTTTTTCTGCATGAGTTTCGGAAAGCGAACCACCAAATACGGTAAAGTCCTGGCTATATAATGCAACAGGACGACCGGAAATTTTAGCAAAACCGGTTACTACACCATCGCCAGGAAATGATTGTTTTTCAAGACCAAAATCGGTTGACCTGTGTTTAACGAACATATCAATTTCATCAAAACTTCCTTCATCAACCAGTAATTCTATTCTTTCCCGGGCAGTGAGTTTTCCCTTTTTATGCTGGTTATCAATTTTATCTTTGCCGCCGCCGGATCTGGCAAGATCTTTTTTCTTTGATAGTTCTTTAATTTTGTTCTGCATTATATTCCTCACTAATTAGAAATCAATTAATCAATCAGTAAAAATGATTAATTAAAAAACGGATTAGATTTTTTTTCATTGCCTATAGTACTGGCTTCACCATGACCTGGACAAATAATGGTTTCTTCGGGAAGCACAAAAAGTTTTTCGGTAATTGATTTCAGAAGCTGTTCATGGTCTCCGCCCGGCAGATCAGTTCTGCCGATGCTTCCCTCAAATAAAGTATCACCGGTTATACAAATATTTTCATCCTTAAAATAAATACAATAACCGCCAGGTGAATGCCCCGGAGTAAATAAAAATTCCAGGATGGAATCACCAATTTTAAGACTTAATTCCGGATTCATAAATTTATCAGGCAAGCAAATCTCACGGATTTCCAATCCAAACATCAATGCCTGTTGTGATGCTTGTTTTAATAGTGGTAAGTCCTGTTCAGGTGCATAATAGATTAAATCATATTTTGATTTGATATGGCAAATACCGAAAATATGATCGAGATGGCAGTGAGTGTTGAATAAATACTTCAAAGTTAAATTGTTTGTACTAATGAAATTATCTATTGCATTCTTTTCATAATCATCATAGCAACCCGGATCAATAATAGCAGCTTCTTTCGTTATTTCATCATAAACTATATAAGAATTTTCACCAAATGGATTAAATGTAAATCGTTGAATCTGCAGCATTTGTTTACCCGAAATTTTTTTTTATTCGTTTATAAATTTTTGAATTATAACTTCTGTAATTGTCTTTCATTTCTTCGATAGAATCACCACCAAATTTTAAAACAAAGAATTTAGCTAATGACCAAGCAAGCATAGATTCCGAGATTACAGCGCAAGCAGGAACAGCTACAAAATCACTTCTTTCTCTTCTTGCATAAACCTTTTTCATTTTACTAAGATCAACACTCTCAACCGGACTCATTAAAGTAGCTATTGGTTTCATTGCCGCACGGACAATAATGGGTAGCCCGGTAGATATTCCACCCTCGATTCCACCTGCTCTGTTTGATTTACGTGTTAGAGTTTCACCTTTTTTAATTATTTCATCGTGTGTCTGTGAGCCAAAAAGTCCTGCACTATCAAACCCCGAACCTATGGAAACAGCTTTTACAGCATTGACGGACATAACTGATTGGGCAATATCTGCATCAAGTTTAATATCATATTGAACGAAAGAACCCAAACCAGGCGGAACCCCTGTTGCAACTGTTACAAATGTTCCTCCAAGCGTATCACCTTTTTTCTTTGCTGATTTAATTTTAGAAATAATTTTTTCTTCCTGATTTTTATCAATTACTCTGACAGAACTTTTATCTGCTTTGATTGAAAGAGAAATGCCTTTAAATCCGGTTGAAATTTTATTCTGAAGAAGTGTGTTAAAATAATTTATGTCCGAATATATCCCGCCTATACTTTCAACATAACTTCCAATGGAAATGCCGAACTCTTCCAGAAGTTTGAATGCAACAGAACAAGCTGCCACCCTGGCAGCAGTTTCTCTTGCAGAAGACCTTTCAATTGAGTTTCTTATGTCATCAAAGTTATACTTTGTAATCCCTGTTAAATCTGCATGACCTGGTCTTGGGATAGATATTTTACCGGAATGAGAAACGATATCTTCAACAGACATCGTATCTGTCCAGTTATCCCAATCTTTATTTTTAATGAGCATTGAAATCGGAGAGCCTAATGTTTTACCGTATCGGATCCCGGAAAGAATTTCAACTTTATCAGATTCAATTTTCATTCTGGTTCCCCTGCCGTATCCAGCCTGTCTTCGCATTAAATGATTATTAATATAGTCTGCAGTGATTTTTAAATTAGAGGGTATCCCATCCACTATTATAGTTAATGCTCTGCCATGAGATTCACCTGCTGTAAGAAATCTGATCATTAATTCTCCGATTTGATACAATAAATATATAAAAAAAACGTCCCGATTTTAACGGGACGTTTTAATAACAAGGTTGAACACTTTTTTATTCAGGAATTTCCAATCCAACAAATCTTGTGTTGCCGGATGAATCCTGAACTTTAAGCAGCACAGCTTCGCCTTTCTTTGATTCAATTATTTCGCTGAGTGTGCCAACATTTTTAACTGCTTTTCTATCGGCTTCTACTATAGCCAGACCTTTGGATAATCTTTGATCATCAGCTTTACTGAATGATTTTACATCGGTGATTAAGACACCTGAGTCAATTTTAAAATCGCTCTTTTCCTTATCCGTTAAATTTTTAACTGTCAAGCCAACATTATCGAATGATGCGGTTGACTGTTTTGGTTCTGATTTAGATTTACCATCTTCCATTTTCATTACCGGTTCAGATCTGCTTTCATCATCCCGGGCTTTCAATGTAACTTTTCGCTCCAACTCTTTTCCATCCCGGAAAACATTCAACGTAACAGAAGTTCCAGCCGACTTTGACGCTATATAACTTTGCAGTTCGTTAGGCTGATTTACTTCCCGGCCATCAATTTTTAAAATGACGTCACCTGACTTTAAATCTGTAGCCGATGCAGCTCCCTCTTCAAGAATTCCCTGGATTATCACACCACGGGGTCTGTCAAGTCCAAGCGATTTAGCCATAGCATTATCAACTTCACCAATATTCACTCCAATATATCCACGATTAACTTTACCGGTGGAAATCAAATCTTTTGCTACGGTACGTGCAAGATTAATAGGAATTGCAAAACCATATCCTATATAGGTTCCGGTTCCTCTTGTTGCTATTGCCGAATTAACTCCAACAACGGCACCGGATAAATCCACCAAAGCACCTCCGCTGTTGCCGGGATTGATTACAGCATCGGTTTGAATAAAACTTTCAACACCGTAGCTATCACGTATAAGTCCCAATTGACCTCTTCCTATTGCACTTACAATACCAGCAGTAACTGTAGATGTTAATGCCAAAGGATTACCTATTGCCATTACCCACTGCCCCACTTTTAAATTGTCGGAATCACCAAGATATGCCGGAATAAGTCCGTCTGTATCAATTTTAATAACGGCGAGGTCTGTTAATGGATCGGTTCCGACAACCGTGGCAGTAAAACTTCTTTTATCGGAAAGTCCCACTGATACCTTACTTGCATTTTCCACAACGTGATTATTGGTAATAATGTAGCCATCTTCAGAAATAATAATTCCGCTTCCGGAACCTCTTTGTTCCTGCGGCATATCAGGTAAAGGGAAAAAGAAAAAATCTTTATGGGGATTTTCTCTTTCAGATACAACTGCTATTTGCACAATGGATGGTGTTACTTTTTCAGCTACTTCAATAAATGCTTTGCTGAATGCGGTGGCATCAGCATCAAGATTTACAGGCGGATTATTTGATCCCAAATCGATATCTGCGAATCCCGGTCTTACCAGACCAAAACCTGATACAAGTAAAGCACCAAAC
>JAWOIK010000112.1:0-2984 GCA_046484705.1 Ignavibacteriaceae bacterium
TCGGCATTTATCTTCAGCAGCTTGGCTATTCACGCGGCGATCTTGGAATTATTCAAAGTATATTCCTTGCCTTTTCTTACCTGATTCCCCTTTTCTCCGGTACCTTTGCCGACAGGTTCGGATTCAAAAAAATGCTAATTGTTTCTTACTTAGCATATCTGCCGGCAATACTCTTACTTATTATTACAGAAACATTTTCAGGCATTGCAATTACTATGTTAACAATTGGTTTTGCCGCCGGTATTTTCAAACCATTAATATCGGGTACAGTAAGAGCTACTACAGATAAAACAAACAAAACTCTTGGCTTTGGTATTTTCTACCAGATGGTGAATGTGGGTGCTTCTTTTGGTCCGATTGTCATGGGCAAGTTACGAGGATGGTCTTGGGACTATGTTTTTATAACTGCCGCCGCTGCAGTGGGACTTATGTTCTTAATTACATTATTCTTTTATAAAGAGCCTCCAAGAGAGTTAGAAGGTGTTACACTTAAGGAAAAGTTTAATGATATTAAAGTGGCTCTGTCAGATGTAAAGTTTGTGGTATTCCTGATTATTCTTGGTGTGTTTTTCTGGATGCCGTTCTGGGCATTCTTTAATGTACTTGCTGTTTATATACATGATCATATGAATACTGCCGCACTTTATCAAAGTACCAGTTCTGTTCTTGGCGAAGGCATAACCAGATTTATATCAAACTTTGAAGACGGACAATGGCGGTTAAATGCAGAAGCAATTTCTCATACCGGATATATAATAATTGTTTTTCAGATAGTAATTTCCAGAATATTTGAAAAGCGTCCGGCTATCCTTTCCTTTTTATTTGGACTGTTCATAGCTGCATTAGGCTTTGTGTTTCTTGCCCTCGCCGTTACCGGTTCAAACAACCTTGTGTATCTTGGAGTTTTTCTTTTTGCCATTGGCGAAATGATTTCCTCTCCGAGAATTCAGGAATATATAATGTGGATTGCACCAAAAGAGAAAGCCGGTCTTTATATGGGAACGAACTTTCTTGCCGTATTTATCGGTGCAATACTAAGCGGAATTTACACTGGTGTTATGGGCGCATTCGAAAGAGCAGGTAACCCTGAATATATAATGTATACGCTCGCTGTACATACGATTTTAGGGATTGCTGCTATTTATATTTTTACAAAAACTTTGGGTGAGTTTAAAGAACTGGATCAATAAGACAGTTTTATAATTATTTGAATCCCAAGCCTCAGCTTATCCATTTAAGCTGAGGCAATTTTAATATTATTTTATCATTTCTTCGATTACTTTTAAAGTTCTGTCCACTTCATCATCAAGAGTAACAAGGCTGGGTGCTAATCTTACATACCATTTTTTATACGGTGTTACACTGGCTTCAATATTCTTTTCGATCAATGCTTCTGTAAACTCAAACGGATCTTTTCCTTCAACCGTAAAGCATGTCATACCAGCTGAAAGTTCATCGGACATTGGTGTAATAAGTTTTACTTTCTTCATTTCAGAAAGCCGTTGTTTGGTCATCGTGTTTAATGCGTGAATTCTATCCTGTACTTTTTGTCTGCCGATAGTTTGATGAAATTCAAAAGCTTTATCAACTGCCCACCTGTGTTCAAATGAATGAAAACCACCCGGCGTCATCATTTCAAAGTTGGATAATTCTCTTGGGTCAACAACATTCATCCATATACCATAAGCCTCGCCGCTGAATGTTGGAATAGTTGCTTGTGCAAGTTTCCATACTTCCGGTTTTGCCCAAACTAGCCCTGTTCCTCTCGGAGCGAAAATCCATTTGTGTGTACCGGCAATAAAAAAATCACAGCCAAGTTCCGGAAGAGAAATATTTTCAACACCCAAACCATGAACGCCGTCAACACAAAAAATTACTTTATCTTTTTCATCCCTGTTCTTATTTACTTCTTGCAGTGCGGCGGACATTTTTGCAATCGGCAGTTTCATACCCGTACAGGAATGTACCCAGGTTACAACTGCGTATCTTGTTTTAGGAGAAATGTTCTTTATGAAATTATCAACTATCTGATCGGAAGTGATTTCCTCACCATCTTTATATAAAGAGACTCTCTTTATTTTTGCACCGGTTCTTTCTGCTCTCAACCTTAATGCTGTTTCGGTTGAGTAATGATCATGAGTCGTTGTAAGTATTTCCTGATCAGGTTTAAGATCCAGACTGCTGTAAATTAATCCGAGTCCCATTGTAGTTGAATCAGTTAAAGCAATATCCATTGGATTTACATTCAGATACTTTGCCGCAGCATTAAGAACTGATGTTTCGTGATGTTGAACATTTTCATGAAAGTAACCTACCGGATTTTTATCCAATCCATCCCGTATCTTTTCAATTGCTTCCCGGACGGGTTTTGGATGTGAAGTTAAAAAGAAATGCGACATTTGTATTACATTAGGATCAAGATTGAATTGGGCTTTAATTTCCTCCCAGGTATTCAAAGTTGAAGGCGGCGAAAATTTAGATGCATACGATGGACTAATGCCGGATGATGCAAGCATTCCTCCTCCGAATAATAATCCGGTACGGATAAGAAAATCTTTTCGTCCTATCATATTTACATTGCCATTCGATTTCCCTGAGTAACGATTAAACATAGCCCGTCTCCTTAAAGTTTTTCTGGAAAAAATTAAAAATTATTATAGTTGATGCTCAACGCAAAATAACCAGCAATAGTTGATAAATCAAAATTGTTTGCTTTGGAATCCGATATTTTAGGGGATTATCGATTCAAATAACTGTCTCCGCCGTGTTATATGCTTTCTATATTTTGTAAATTTCCAAATAAGATTATTATTCAACAAAAAACTTACAATGCTATGAAGTCAATTATTACATTTCTCACAACCGTATTGATATTTATGAACCTTTCAGCACAAACAAACAAAATCAACATTATTCCGAAACCTCAGGAGATAAAAATTCTTGATGGGAACTTTACTTTTAATGGATCAACAAAAATTTTGTAT
>JAWOIK010000205.1:0-5572 GCA_046484705.1 Ignavibacteriaceae bacterium
TTTTGGAATTATAAATGAATTCTGATCAATAAAATTCTTTTTGTTTCTCGGCTGCTTCAATTATTTTGTAGCAGCCTTTTTTATAATCATCTTAAACTTATGGTTCAATATTTAAAGATTATCCGACCGGTAAACTGTCTTATTACTTTTATCAGTGTAATTGTTGCAGCATTTATTGCTTCAGATAATTCGTTTTCATATCCCAGCGTTTTTTTAGCCGCATTTTCAGCTGCTCTGGTTGCAGCTTCGGGAAATATTATAAATGATTTCTATGATATTGAGATAGATAAAATATCACACCCGGATAGAACGCTGGTCAACAGTAAATTAAAAAGCAAAAACGTATTAATAACTTATGCAGTATTAAACCTTAGTGCATTAATAATTGCAATAACAATAAGCCCGGTTGTGTTTGGAATTGTATTATCAACTATTATGCTTTTGTATCTGTATTCAAGGATGATAAAAAGAGTCCCGCTCCTGGGTAATTTTATAATAGCCTGGTTAACCGGAATGGTTTTTATCTTCGGTGGAATTGTTGTTAACAATGTTGAAGCTTCAATTATCCCCGCACTTTTTGCACTACTGATTAATTTCATACGTGAAATTGTAAAGGATATTCAGGATATAATAGGCGATCTGAGTGCCGGAGTAGTTACCTTTCCTGCAAAGTACGGAATTGATAAAGCGATTGCTGTTATAGTTATTTTTTCTATTACTCTGATTATCCTCACCCTGCATCCATTCATTTTCAATTACTACAAAATAGAATATTTTGTTCTGGTTATGATAGTTGTAAATCCGCTGCTTGTATATTTTCTTTTATCGGTTTATAAAAATCGTTCAAACGAAAACCTGAAAAAGACAAGTGCAATTCTTAAATTGAATATGGTAATTGGACTTTTAGCAATTTATCTTGGCAAATGAAAGAGTTTGATCTTAACTATTTATCTAAAAGCATAAAATTAATTGCCGGCTGCGATGAGGCAGGCAGGGGTCCGCTTGCCGGTCCTGTGGTGGCTGCGGCGGTTATATTTCCAAATGATTTTTATTATGAGGGGATAAATGATTCAAAAAAGCTATCCCGCAACGAAAGAGAAGAATTATTTCCTGTTATTATTAAGAATGCATCCTCGTTTGCTGTAACATCAATTTCTCATAGAAAAATTGATAAGATAAATATTCTTAATGCATCTTTACTGGCAATGAGCACTTCAATTGAAAGATTAAAAATACAGCCTGATATAATACTTGTTGACGGGAATAAGTCATTTCAGTATTCGGTTCCTGTTTTTCCAATCGTAAAAGGGGATGCTAAATCTTTTACAATTGCTGCAGCATCAATAATTGCTAAAGTTGTAAGAGACAGAATAATGAACCGGCTTGACGAATACTACCCGGAGTATAAATGGAAGATGAATAAGGGTTACCCCACAAAAAAACATCTTGAGGCAATAAAATTATTTGGCGAAACTCCTTTGCATAGAAAGACCTTTTTAAGGAAATTTTATGAAAGGGAAAATTTATTTGCAGAGTCCCGGAGGGACGACTGGTTTGTAAGTTTGTGAACAAAATAAAATGAAGCTCCATAGGAGCGAGCTGTAAATAATTATGATGGAGGATATTTATGGCTAATACATATTCACAAATTTACATTCATATAGTTTTTGCAGTGCTTGGAAGGCAAAACCTCATCCCTAAACAAATTCGCGAAGAGTTACACAAATACATAACCGGTATCGTACAAAAACGTGATCAAAAAATGCTTGCCATATTCTGTATGCCGGATCATTCTCACATTTTAATAGGCATGAAACCATCTATAAGCATTTCTGATTTGGTAAGGGATATAAAGGCAGGATCATCAAAACATATTAATGATAATCACTTAATAAAAGGCAGGTTCAATTGGCAAAATGGATTTGGAGCATTTTCATATTCCCGAAGGGACGACCGGTTTGTAAGATTGTGAACAAAATAAAATGAAGCTCCATAGGAGCGATCTGTAAATAATTTATTTGAAATTTATATATCACAAAGAATTTATTTAATATGAATGAACCCGGTAAAAAAACAATCGGACAGGAAGGTGAAGATATTGCTGCCGAATATCTTGTTAACAACGGCTTTGAAATGATTACCCGGAATTACAGATTCGGTCACGGTGAGATAGACATAATTGTTAAAGATAAGTCCGATGGATACCTCGTTTTTGTTGAAGTTAAAACAAGGCAAAATCTTGAATTCGGCGAACCGGAATATGCAATTACAAAAAGTAAAATAAAACAGTTAAAAAAAATTGCAGAGTCATACCTGTATGAAAAGGAATTAAAAGAAATTGAATGCCGGTTTGATGTAGTTGCAATTATCTGGAACAGGGAAACAAAACCACAAATAACCCATTATAAAAATGCTTTTGATTAGAGACTAAACAGTATCAAAATCAAATTAAACTAATTGGTTGAATCCTGTTCAAAAAACTCATTAAATTATCTTTGCTTAAAAATGTATTTGAATTTCAACTTTGGCTTTAGTAGAAACAATTATTAATTGTGCGAAACAAATTTAATCTATATAACTATTTGTGACATATCTAACTTTTATCAGCATCCTATTTTCATTATTTTTACCCATAATAAACAAAGTAAATATCAGATCGTGAAAGCTGACAATCCTACAAAATCCAGAATTACCTCTTTCTATTTCAGAATGAATGAGTTTTTTATTATGCTGGGTGGACTCACTCAATTCACAATAGATTTTTTCCGGCAGTTATTCATCCCGCCCTATGAAGTCGTAGAAATACGAAAACATATGATCGAACTCGGTTTAAAAACTTTGCCGATTGTTAGTTTAACCGGATTTATAATCGGACTGGTACTTGCTATGCAAACTCAGCCAGTACTAGCCAGGTTTGGTGCAGAGGCTTTTCTGCCCGGTTCTGTAGGAATTTCGATTGTAAGGGAAATAGGACCGGTTATTACGGCACTGATATTCGCAGGTCGTGTAAGTTCCGGAATTGGTGCCGAGCTAGGATCAATGCGTGTAACCGAGCAAATTGATGCTATGGAAGTATCCGCCGTTAATCCATTTAAATTTTTAGTGGTAACCAGAATATTCGCTTGTACCTTCATACTTCCAATTCTAACCGTTTATGTAATATTTATCGCACTTATTGGTTCATACATTGCAGTAGTTCTTGTACAGAACATGACCTGGGAATTTTACGCGGGCGCTGTAATTAAATCGGTCCAGTTCGGCGATGCCATTCCCGGTGTTTCCAAAACTTTTATTTTTGGTTATATAGTAGGACTTGTGGGTTCTTACAAAGGATTTACTGCTACCAATGGTACTGAAGGTGTCGGGAGAGCTTCTACAACTTCGGTTGTTGTAGCTTCACTCTTAATCTTAATCTTTGATATGATTCTTGTTAAGGTTACGTTATGGTTATGGCCGACAATTTAAATATGGTTGAAATAAAAAACCTTCATAAACAGTTTGATGAACTTGTTGTACTCGATGATGTTTCACTTGAAGTGAAGAATGGCGAAAATTTTGTAGTGTTCGGGAGAAGCGGCACAGGCAAAAGCGTTCTAATTAAATGTATAGTAAGATTGTTAGAACCGGATTCAGGAAGTATTAAAATTGATAACACGGATATATTGAATCTTAAAACCAAGGAATTAAATGCCGTCAGAAAACAACTGGGATTTTTATTTCAAAGTGCGGCACTTTATGATTCAATGACAGTACAGCAAAATTTAGAATTTCCATTGATCAGGCATTTTGATTTTGATGCCGGACAAAGAGAAGAAAAAGTCAGATCAGTTCTTAAGAAAGTATCACTTGAGGATGCAATAAATAAGATGCCTGCTGAACTTTCCGGCGGAATGAGAAAAAGAATAGGACTTGCAAGGGCAATAATAACTGAACCTAAACTGATTCTTTATGATGAACCTACAACCGGACTCGACCCTATTACAGCAAAAGAAATAAGTCAACTTATACTTGAATTACAAAAAGAGTTAAGTATGACATCCGTTATAGTAACGCACGATTTGCTTTGCGCTGAAATTATTGCTGACAGGGCAATTGTATTGAATGAAGGTTCAATTCAGTACGAAGGTACTATCAACGAATTAACTGCATCGGACGAACCGTTTTTAAGGAATTTCTTCAGTCATGAAATTATAAAAGCGAAGAACAGGAGTTTATAATGGATAAGACATTAGCTAATGCAAAACTAGGTATATTTATTTTTCTTGGTAGCACCTTGCTCGTTATAGGAATTTTTCTTTTAGGTAATAAAGATCAGTTATTTGCTTCAACTTTTTCGGTTAAAGCTTACTTCGATAATATTGAAGGTTTGAGAAATGGTGCACCGGTAAGATTTGGCGGAATTGATGTCGGCGCGGTAAAAGAGATCAGAATCATGGACAATGCATCGGGTAAAGTTGAAGTATCTATGCGTATTAAAACAGATATAAAAAGATTCATCAGGGGAAATTCAGTTGCTACCATAGAAACAGAAGGATTAGTTGGAAATAAAATTGTGATGATCACAATGGGCAGTGAAAACTTTGAACCTATTTCAGAGGGCGGTACAATACAATCCAGGGAACCACTTGGGTTTGCCGCAGTAATTGAAGAAACACAGGGAATTCTTGCTTACACTAAAGAAATGACCAAAGATCTTTCTGAAGTTATGGACAGAATAAACAAAGGTGAAGGCACTATCGGAAAGATCTTGAATGATGAAGAGCTTTATGATGCCGCAACCAAATTAACAAAAAGTGCAGATGAGAGCCTTTCAAATCTTACCGATGATTTAAAAGATGTTATTGTATTATTTGATAAACTTGGCGGCGGAGTTGAAGATGTGGTGAATAATATTAATAAAGTTGTTTCAGATATCGATTCGCTTATGAATGGAGTGCAGGAAGGTAAGGGATTGATGGGATCGTTGCTTACGGATAAAGGCAGAGAAGCAGCCTCTCTTAACCAGATACTGGATAATGTAGTTCAGGTTACAGAAGACACAAAACTTGGCGCTTCACGACTTGCGGAAAATATGGAAGCGCTTAAACACAACTGGTTGTTCAAAAGCTATTATGAAAACCGGGGTTACTGGGATAAAGCAGAATTTGAACAACAGATTGACGATAAAATTCTTGAGCTTAATGATAAAATGAAATTATTAGATGAGAAGATTGAAGAATTGAAAACGTTGGAAAATACCAGCAGATAAAGAATTCATTGTATAGAATTATATTAGGGAAATGTGATTTCATAGCAAAAGAGTATAATTTTTCCTGATTACCATCGGTTAATCCTGCCCGAATTATTATTAAATTTACCTTCTGCAAATTCAACTAGTAGAACTGCTAATATGTATTAGGTTGAAATGATATAATCAGATGAAGAAAAACAGCACAAAAAAAGAAAAGAAAATAATAGTAAAAGGCGCTCGTCAGCATAATCTGAAAAACCTTAGCTTTGAGATTCCACGCAACAAGCTTATCGTTTTTACGGGTGTCAGCGGGAGCGGTAAGTCATCACTTGTGTTTGATAC
>JAWOIK010000250.1:0-3163 GCA_046484705.1 Ignavibacteriaceae bacterium
TTAATTTTGATTTATCTTTAAGTGCTTTAGTTACGCTCTTCAGAATTTCAAAATTCATTTCGTCAGTTTCCATTAAAGGAAAGCCTCCTTCGCATAGCATTATTGCAGCATCAAACTCATTATTGAAGGGCAAATCTCTTGCATCGTGTTTCTGAAAATAAATTGTAAGATTTTCTTTAGCTGCTTTTTCCCGTGCAAGATTAAGCTGTGATTCGGACAGATCAACTCCTGTTACAGAATAACCTCTTTTTGTTAGTTCAATTGAATGCCTGCCGGTACCGCAGCCGACATCAAGTATTCTGAAAGATTTATCATAATTCAGTTCCTGCTCTATAAAATTACATTCACCGATAGTTCCCTGAGTAAACGATTCTTTTTCATACGTCTTAGCGTAATTCTCAAAGAGAGTTTCGTACCATTGTTTTTTATTCATTACTTTATTGCTGCATTGTTAAATTGTTTTGGTGTTAATATATAAAACAATACATTATTATTTCTGACAGCATTTTAAATGGGAGGACATCATTGCCAACAAGTCCTTCTCTTTTTAAGAGAAGGGTTGGGATGAGTTCTTTTAATCGAACGACAAGCTAATATCCCCGTACCCCATGGTACATTTGTTTTAGCTGTGAATTGCGGGAGTCATTATTCACCCATCCGAAGATCAAATGCAATGTTATTGGATTATCGGTGAAATCAATAACATTATTCAATGTATAATCAACAAGATTATATTTTGCCCTGATACCAAAATAATTATTTGAAGAGAAATAATATCTGTAGCTCAATCCAAGACTCAGATTGTATGACCAGACAGTTGCGGCTTTTAAATTTCTATCCTTATCTTCTTTTAAAGCATCGAAACCATCAAAAGCGATACCACCGGTCAACTGAACCTCATGATTTTTATGGGTATAAATGTCGCGACCAACAGCAATTCCAATATGTCCGCCGAAAAAATAATCCGTTGCTTCTATTAAATCACCCGATTTTGTTCTCCTTGCCAAATATTCATTTGGTGATTTTAAAAATCTGAATGCAAGAATTAAATCGTAATTCATCATTAAATACTTAGCTCCAATTTGAAAACCTAATTCCGGGTGCAAACCTAATGTTTTCAGATTTCCCGTTGGAATCCAGAGGCCCGAAACTATCGACATATGAAGTTCCGGCATTTCCAATAACTCGCTGATATTTTTTCTGTAATCAGCTACAAGAAGAGAACCTCTGTAATCATTGTTTTTAAGTTTAAAAAATATTGCCTCACTGTTGTTCCCATAAAACTCACACAAAAGATATTCAATAGTTTCCGGATTATATTTAGTTAATAATCTTTCAGCTTGATTGATAGTAAAAGAATCAAACCCCTGACCGGGAGGAATGAATCCATAATATGGTTTGTAATAATCATAAATATAGTAGTTTGAACTTTCAATCATCTGGATGCGATTCCTGTAATTCAAAACAAAGTATATAGGAGTTTCTGTTAACAGAGAATCGTGAAAGTTTCCTTGAATTAAAGCTAAAAGAATTTTTGCTCTGAACACCGGCTCCCTCTTTCCACACCTGTTTGCCCAATATGTAATTATATATTCTGCGGAATCAAGCTTATTCTCTTCAACATAGTGCTGGAATAGGAGCGCACTGCCATAAGAGACATCTGAACAATCAAGGCTGACTTTTTTAATTATGTCGTCAAAATCCTGACAAGTGATGTTACCCGAACACAGAAGGAACAAAAAGAAGGCTAGTGTTTTCATAGAATTGCATAGCAAGTTAAAATAATTGAAAAATCACTTAATAAAACTAAGTAGATATTCTGATTTATTCCAAAATATTTATTCATTGCGTTAGTCGTCTGTTAGTGTTATTACAACATTCCCCTTCTTATGACCGGCTTCAACATAAGTGTGAGCTTCCACAATTTGTTCTAAGAGATATGTTCTGTCAATTACCGGTTTTAGTTTACCCGAAGCAGTAAGATCTTTTATAAAATTCATATCATCGGCAGTCACACTGGCTTCACCCATCAGGACTTTTGCATTACCGAACAAGGAAACCAAAGCACCCTGCAGCATCTCTTTAATCATAGCAGAGCCGAGTATTAGTGTTCCGTTTTTCTTTAGAAGTTTTTTAATTTCAGAAACGGGGACTTTATTTACCGTTTCAAAAATTGTATCAAAAGTATCATTAATATCGGTAACATTCTTTTTTGTGTAATCAATTACTTTATCGGCACCGAGAGATTTAACCATTTCAACATTAGCCGTACTGCAAACAGCAGTAACTACGGCACCATAATATTTTGCAAGCTGAACAACGGCAGTACCAACAGCTCCGGAAGCGCCATAAACAAGAACTGACTGCCCGCTTTTTATATCTGCTTTTCTTAAGAAGTGCAGAGCGGTATGCCCTCCAAAGGGAATTGCCGCAGCTTCCCCATGTGAAATGTTATCAGGCTTTAATGTCAGGGCAGATGTTTCAGGCAGACAGATATACTCCGCATAGGTCCCCAGACTTATATCTGATAATCCAAATACCTGATCACCTGCTTTAAAGCGAGTTACATTCTTGGCGGTTTGTTCGATTACGCCTGAAAGAACAATACCGAGAATATTTTTCTTTGGTTTAAATAATCCAAAGAATAAGCGAACCATAAAAGGATCGGCTTTACGCAAACGCCAGTCACCGGAATTAACAGCGGTTGCTTTAATCTTAATAAGAACTTCATTGTCGTTAGGTTCTGGTTTTTCCACATCATTTAATTTAAGAACATCGGGTGAACCGTATTCTGTGTAAACAACTGCTTTCATAAGAATAAATTTCTAATAGTTTTTTGGTGCTGTTTGAATATGCTTAATTTATTTTGGATAAGGTACAAAATCCGTCTCACCAGGAATCTTTGGGAATTTCTGATTTATCCAATCTTCTTTTGCCTGCTGAATTCTTTCTTTGCTGGAAGAAACAAAATTCCAGTTTATAAATCGCTCTTCCGGAAACGGCTCTCCGCCTAATATGTAAACAACGGTATTTTCATCCATCTCAAACTCACAAAGCTTGCTGTCTTTGGCAATTAATATCTGATTAGATTTATAATTGTTTCCATCAGCGGTTATATTGCCTTCTAAAATGTACAAAGCGCTTTCACCGAACAAATCATTAC
>JAWOIK010000254.1:0-10224 GCA_046484705.1 Ignavibacteriaceae bacterium
TAATTTCTGTAACCTTAATAATTGTATTTTAAAGCAGCTAAGACCTTATTAGCTAATAGTTCCTGTAAGTGGGGTATCATCAGAAACATATCACTTGAATAAAAACTTTTATATAATTGCAGCAGAAGAATCAGATGTTACTTAATTATCAGCAGGTTAAATATGAAACCAAAAGATTTTAGCTATTCTAAAACTTTAGAACCACATAAGGAAAGAACACGTGCAATACTAAAAGCTCATCCTGAAGTTCGTGAACAGATCGGAAGAAATCCGTATAGCTTTTTAATTATACTTTTTGCAATAGGATTGCAGATCACAATTGCTTATCTGATGTCCGGTCAGCCATGGTGGCTGGCATTAATCATTGCCTTTTTCATAGGTGCTTTTGCAAACCACGCCTGCTATGTATTGATCCACGAAGCAACACATAATCTTATTTTTAAAAACAGGGCATTAAATCATATTGCCGGAATACTTGCTGATGTTCCCAACGTTTTACCAAGTGCTATTTCATTTAGAGCATATCATCTTAAACATCATTCATACCAGGGCGATTATTATCTTGATGCTGATCTGGCAAGTAAGTGGGAGGCAAAATTAATTGGCAACTCATTAATTGGTAAAGCTTTCTGGGAAATGATGTTCCCTGTATTCCAGGCATTACGAACTCCACGCTTAAAGGAAATACCGTTTATGAATTTCTGGACAATTATAAACTGGATTGTTGTTTTCGGAGTTGATGCACTTGTAATTATTTTCTTCGGCTGGTCGTCATTTTTATATCTCGTTCTATCATTCTTCTTCTCAATTGGATTTCATCCGCTTGGTGCAAGATGGATACAGGAGCACTACCTTGTTGCCCCGCCGCAGGAAACTTACAGCTATTACGGACCTGCAAATGTTGTTGCATTAAATGTAGGATATCATAATGAACATCACGATTTTCCTTCTGTTCCATGGAATAATCTTCCAAAGGTCAAAGCAACAGCACCGGAGTTTTATGATAACCTGGTTTATCATACATCATGGACAAGACTTTGGTTAAGGTTTTTATCGGATTCCAGACTTTCTCTTTTTTCAAGAATGGTTAGATCGAACAGAGGAACTGCTTAGGTTGAATAATTACTCATGGTCAATAGTTAAATATTTAGGATACCAAATACCGGATACCAGTGTCATCTATCCAGTATCCAGAATCAAGGATCAAGCAACCCGCATATAGTAAAGACATTGGAAATAAGATGACTGAAAAATTATTATGTGATTATTGCGGAAACGAATCAACAAAAGATTCCGAATTCTGCAGCAAGTGCGGAAACATATTTATTGATGATGTTCAATGTTTAAACCATTCCGAAAATGATGCTGCTGGTATCTGTGCAATCTGTCATCAGCCGTATTGTAAGAAATGCGGATTAAGAGTAAACAATGTTTTCTTGTGTAACGAACATTCCGATTATGAAATTTATGAAGGAATGGCAAGAGTATTCGGTTCACCTGATGAAGCGCAAATAAATTTTATAAAATCCTGTTTAGAAAAAGAAGGATTCCACCCATTCATTTATAACCGCAAAGCCTCTCCAATGCATCTTGGAGGCAGTGATCATTCATTATTCCGTTCTGCCGGTGATTCAAGGAATAGTATAATTAATGAAATAAAATTAGTTGTGCCTTGTTCGGAAGTATTAGAATCTAAGATTATTGTCGATGATATTTTAAAAGGCGGTGATATTGTAATTCCATAGATACTGACTTAAAACCGGGTACCGGATTCCAGATACCAGAATCGAGTATCCAGAATCCAGTATCGAGATGCTTTAATACCAGAAATGAAACTGAAGTACGAACGAATCATTATCAATAGATGGATCCTCAAGTACTAACCTGTACTGCGGACGTACCTCTATAAAACTGTATGGATGAAATTCAAATCCGAATACAAATCTTTTTATATCGATATCACTGAAATCTGTGTTAGGTGTTATCCAATCCAATCTGATTACTGCATCCAGACCTGTGATTAACCCGTAAGCTGCTTCAACCATCAGCATATTTGATTTAACATCGGTGCCGTAAATATTTTTAGCCTGGTCAAACTCTGCTAACAGCGAAAATTCATCAAAGCCGAATCCAAAAAAACCTCCGTACATTTCAACAGGCAGCGGAACTTTAGCTGCGGCAAACGATCCGCCGAACAATAAACCTATCTTGCCAAGCTGCGGAGTGATCTCCAATCTTGTTGTATAAGTCGGATCTTTTGAAAGAGTTCTGTTATGCAGTAAGTTGCTTCCTGCTGAAGCTGTAAAGAATGCAAAATCAGAAATATAAATTCCTGCCTCAACTCCGGCTTCGGAATAAAATGGATTATAAATCAGTCCGGTATTTAATTGTGAAGACAACAGTCCGAAATCCCCGCCCCTTGTAAATGCAGTATGATCATCTATCCGTAAACCGTAATTAGGAATGAATGACCCTGCTTTTATATAACCATTATTAGGCAAAATGTGAGCTGTTCCGTATCCTTCCCATAATGCCCATACGAAATCATATTTAGCGGTGAGGTTAATATTTTTTGAAAGTCCAAAATTCGTATAAATAGCTCCGCTCATCTCCTGGAAATCAGTGCGTTTCTTTTCCTGTGAGTAAAGGTATTGCGTTCTGTAGTCAAGTCCGATTGAAATATTTTCAGTAATCCTGGGCGACATAATAAATTCCTTATCCGGCAGGGAGAACATACTTAAAGTGTTTTTACCCCAATGCCATGCATCTTCAGTGCGGATAATTCCGCCAGTCGGATTGTAGTGGCAGTCGATGCATTTATCCTTTTGCTTAATGGAAAACCTTGGCAGGGCAAAAGATTCTGAAATAAAAAACAGAGTGAAAATAAAAGTGAAAACTATTAACAGGTTCTTCATAGCAGTTCCTTTTATGGTTTGATGATTTTTGTTACAGATAGATTAAGCATAATAGTTGATTTTTCAAAAGAAAAGGGACATTGAGTTTGTTTACATGCTGATTATTTGTCCACTCTTATCAATTAGCAACCATCAACACTTGTTAATATAAAGCTTGCTTGACTTTATAAAAAATTAATTGCTTATTTCATTTGTGTTTCTGTTATCAGTTCCGAGAGGGAAATAATTTCAGAGATTAGATACTGATTAACCCACAGCGACATCACACCGGATTACTCTCCTGATAAATTTAACATTTTATAAATGTGCCCAGTCGTATTAAATAACATTTAGATGGTCTCTCTTGAAATGAATAGCATTTCTAAAAAAGAAGTTTCTAACAGAGGAATGCATGGCGTGATCGATTCATTGATAGAAAAAAAATTTGATGAAAAAATCCTGCTTGACGGCATTCCTTACGATCTATCATACCTTAAAAATAGACATCAACGGATAGAGAGGTGGGTATATTGTAATATTATTGCTAACCTGAGACCCTACTTTACACAAAAAGAGTTTGAAAAATTGAACGGTTGCATGGTAAGCCGGGAAAATTCTTCGGAGGTGTTCTCTTTGGATTCTTACTATTTGGTTCAAACAGACTGGCAAGATTATTTTATAATTAAATTTGGATACTTGGTGAGACTATGTTCGGCAGTATAAAAAAAATAAAGAAAAAATCTAGTCAACTTTTCTTAATTTTATTTTTTTCAGTTTTTATATCATCATTTCTTTTTACAGATCTTACTTTCTCACAGGATATAAGTGGAAACATTGAAGGCAGGATTACAGATACTTTAGAAATTAATCTGGCAGGAGTAAATGTTTCGCTTGAAAGTTCAAATCTTCAAGGAAGTAGAGGCACCACAACGAATGAAAAAGGTTTCTTTCAAATTCTGAATTTACCTGTTGGCGAATATGCTCTTACATTTAATTCTGTTGGATATCATGAATTGAAAATTGAGCATGTTCAGATTCGGCTGGGGAAAACAACAAATCTTGGAATTGTCACTCTAACTGAGCAGACAATTGACCTGCCGGAAGTAACTGTGGTTGGAAAGAAGTTATTTATCGATCCTGCATCTACGAGTTTCGGGGGAAATATAATTGCAAAAGATTTTGAACAGCTTCCTGTTGACAGAAACTATAAAAGCATAACGACCCTTTTGCCGCAAACTAATTTAAGCTACTTCGGAGATGAAGCTAATATTGGCGGTGCAACAGGATTTGAAAATAAATATTATGTCGATGGAATTGAAGTTACTGATCCGCTGATAGGAGCAGATGCAACAAATCTTCCTTATAATTTTATCCAGGAAGTTGAAGTTAAGTCGGGTGGTTATAATGTTGATGCCCGGAGTGCACTTGGGGGATTAATGAACGTTGTTACTTTTTCAGGTTCAAATGAATTTCACGGCTCGGCTTTTGGATTTTACACCAGTAATAAGCTTGCTGAAAATAAAAAACTTGGTTTGAGCGATGTTACACAAGGCGACTATTCTAACTATGACTTTGGATTTGGAATCGGCGGTCCAATAATTCTGGATCAATTATGGTTTTATGCAGCATATAATCCAACATTTAATAACAGAGATGTTGATGTTCCAAGCTTCGGCAAACAGCAGGATAAAATACTCAGGCATCTTTTTGCAGCAAAACTTAACTGGCGTACTTCAGAAAAATTACAACTAATATTCACTGCAACGGGCGATCCGGCATTTCAAGATGCTGTTGGTAAGGATATTAAAGTTCCACCTTCGGATTTACTCAACATTGATCCTTACTTGAAGGATGTTACATACGGAGGAATAAATCTTTCATTTAAAGGAACTTACACACTTAATAAAAATTTCTTTCTCGATGGATTTATCTCAAGAGTTGATCGAAATGAAAAAGTTGAACCTTCAACTCCGGGAGGATCAGAAATTCTTTTTCAAGATTATCTGAATGATGCCTGGTCAGGAGGAATACTTTTTACAACAGATTCTTACAGATACAGCTATGTCGGCAGGATAACTTCAACTCTAATGATTGGTGATCACATAATTAATGGAGGCGCGGAGTACAAAACAAATCACGCCAATCAGACTTATGATTATCACTACATTGAACGATATGATTCAGTGTATTACAGGGAATCAATTGGTAACGCTTCGGGCGAAGTTTATAATCGTATTCCTTCTCTATTCATCCAGAATAGCTGGAGAATTTTCAACAGACTGAATATAACTACTGGAATCAGATGGGAATCACAGGCGGCCGTTGGATCAAATGGAGAAGTTGCACAATCATTTTTAGTTCCTTTGCAGCCGCGTTTGGGACTTGTTTATCTTCTCAATGATCAGGGCTCGCACAGAGTATTTGGTTCATTTGGAAGATTTACTCAGGAATTCGGGCTTTGGCAGTCAGTACAGTATCATTCTGATGAAGGTTATAACTACATTATTTTATTTCAAAACGATCCACGCATTAATAATACAGGCGGGGACACTCTTTATAATTTTAAACACACAATACGACCCGAAGTAAAAGACCTGGAAGTCCAGTATTTCGATGAGTTTAGTTTAGGATACGAAACTTTAATTGGTGATAATTTTCGAGCTGGAATACAGGGAGTCTACAGAACTCTGCGGCAATGCATTGATGATGTTTGGTTTGAGGAAGAAGATAGATATCAATATGGAAATCCCGGCAGCGGATTTTTATCGGCCTGGCCAGAACCAAAAAGAGAGTACACTGCCCTGGTGATTACATTGGAAAGAAGAGGTGATGAGCAATTCAACTTTCTTGCTTCGTACGTTCTTTCCAAAAACTATGGCAATTACGAAGGACTATTTGATTATTTCAAGCATGGTTCAGCCCCGAATGAAAATGCTTCGTTTGATGATCTTAATACTGCAGATATAAATTCAACAGGATTACTCCCCAATGACAGGACGCACGTCTTTAAATTTTCAGGTTACTATCTTTTTCCTTTCGGATTGACTGCAGGCATATTTTTTATAGCTCAGAGTGGAACTCCATTAAGTGAATTAGCGAACACAGGATTTGGGATTAAATTTTTTACAGAACGCGGCACAGTAGGAAGGACACCATTTATCTGGGATCTTAATGCGCGATTAACGTACAATCTTCAGTTTATAAATTCCGTTAATTCAAAAATAATTCTTGATTTTTTTCATATTGCAAGTCAACAAAAACCTGTAGATATAGTCCAAAAGAAATACAATGGAATAGATGAGAATGGAAATCCCATTTGGCCCTATGACAAATATGGTGAAGTTTATAGGTATCAGCCGTCATTATCAATGCGTTTAGGAATTGAAGTGAGTTTTTAATAAAAACAATTATTTAACACTTGAAAAGAAGAATTAAAATAAGAGTTCTGGCTTGCTGCATATTTGCACTGCTAATATTAGTATTGTCTTACCAGATTTCTGCGCAGAATTATGCTTCTGAAAAAACCATAATCAAAAAAGCCTCTGCAGAGTATGGGTTCGATATAACTTTCACCTGGTCAATTTTTCAGGATCGAAAAGGTTTTTTATGGATTGGAACATCAGGCGAGTTATTAAGATATGACGGGCTTAGATTTAAGGCATTTAGAAATGAACATGAAAATGTTCACAGCCTGGCAGCTAACGCTGTAAGAGTCATTTATGAGGATAATTCTGGAATCATCTGGATAGGCACCGGCGGCGGCGGAATAAATAAATATAATTATGATAAGGAAAATTTTATCAGATATATACATAATCCGAATGATTCAACTAGTATTAGCGCAAATTATATTTATTCTATCTGTGAAGATAAATCTGGAAATCTATGGGTTGGCACCGAATGGGGATTAAACTTTTTTAACCGCAGCACTGAAAAATTCAGGAGTTATAAAAATATACCCGGGGACTCAACAAGTTTAAGTAGCAATTTAATAACTGCAGTCTTTGAGGATTCAAAATCTAACTTATGGATCGGAACAATTGACGGAGGATTAAATTTATTTGACCGGAATAACGGTAAGTTCATCCGTTTTATGCACGATCCAGATGATCCCAAAAGTTTAAGCCACAATAAAGTTACCGGAATTTGTGAAGATAAATTTGGAAATGTGTGGGTATCAACATTGGGTGGCGGTTTAAATAAGATTACTTCTACGAATAACATTCATTCAACAAATTTTAAAAGTTTCAAAAATATTCCAGATGATCCCACAAGTTTGAGTGATAATGACATTGCTTCTTTCTACATAGATAAAAACAACACTATGTGGCTTGCAACCTGGGGGGGCGGTTTGAACAAAACCATTTCAAGTCTTAACGATTCACATCTTTCTTTTATTTCTTTCAAAAATGACCCTGATGATCTTGCTAGTTTAAGTTCTAATAATGTATCAACCATTTACCAGGATAACTCCGGTATACTTTGGATTGGCACCTGGGGTGGAAGTATCAATTTAATTAATCTGAGCCAAAAGCAATTCAGGCATTACAACAGGGAAAGAAATAATCCTAATTCGTTAAGTGCTAATGGTGTTATGTCCGTCTTTGAAGATAAAGCGGGAATAATATGGATCGGAACCTGGGATGGAGGATTGAATAAGTGGGATAGATCAACGAACAAATTTACACACTACAAACACAGCAGTAATAACCCGTTTAGTTTAAGTGATAACTCAGTATCTGCAATTTATGAAGACATGGATGGTGATTTCTGGATTGGAACCTGGAATGGCGGACTGAATAAGTTTGATAGAACTACGGGAAAATTCTATCACTTGAATCATAACTCAAATGATCCTTCAAGTCTCAGTGATAACAGAATTTTATCAATCACTGAAGATGATTCAGGGATGCTTTGGATAGGAACATACTATGCAGGTCTGAACAAATTTGATAAAAATGATGGAAGGTTCACTCATTACAAAAATGATCCCGATAGTCCAAATAGTTTAAAATCAACAGATGTACATTCTCTTCTGATTGATAATTTTGGAATTCTCTGGATCGGGACAAAACATGGAGGTTTACAATCACTGGATTTGAAATCGGAGAAATTTTCTTTCTATAAAAATATCCCTGGTGATTTAAACACAATAAGTAATGATAAGATTTCAGCTTTGTATCAGGACAAATCAGGAACTTTATGGATTGGTACCCAGGATGGCGGTTTAAATAAATTTGATAGAGAAACTGTAAAATTTAAAAACTTCAGAATGAGTGATGGATTAGTCAGCAATTTTGTAATGGGTATTTTGGAAGATGATAGCAGCAATCTATGGATCAGCACCAGTAATGGTTTATCGAAGTTTAATATCTCAACTGAATCTTTCAGAAATTATTTTGTTGAAGACGGACTTCAAAACAACGAATTTGAGGAATTATCTGCCTACCGGAAAATCAGAACCGGAGAATTAATATTCGGAGGTGTTAATGGGTTTAATATTTTTTATCCTGACAGCATAAAAGACAACACACATATTCCGCCTGTTTACATTACAGACTTTAAATTATTTAACAAACCCGTCTTAATCGGATATGACAGTCGTAGCGATAGAACAATTTTGAAAAGGTCCATAATTGGCTGTGAAGAAATCGAACTTAATCATAGTGATAATGTATTCACTATAGAATTTGCCGCATTAGATTATCAGGCACCGAACAAAAACAGGTATGCTTATATGCTGGAAGGATTTGATAAAGCCTGGATTTATACTGACGCAGAAAATGCATCAGCAACATATACAAATTTAGATCCGGGCGATTATGTTTTTAGAGTTAAAGGTTCCAACAACGACGGTTACTGGAATGAAGAAGGCGCATCAATAAAAATAATTATTCTGCCACCCTGGTGGCGGACAAATATTGCTTACTTTATTTATTTCCTTTTAATCGGAAGCATGGTCTATTTCATCTGGAAAGCACAGTTGAAAAGAATAAAAAACAAACAAGAATATGAAATGAGCAAGTTCGAAGCACAAAAACTCCACGAGGTTGATGAACTGAAATCAAGATTCTTCGCAAACATCTCACACGAATTCCGCACACCTCTTACGCTGATTATGGGACCTTCAAAACAACTATTAGATGTAATCCGGGAAAACTCTGCCCGTGAACAGTTGATACTTATTCACAGAAGCGCCAGGAAGCTTAACAGGCTAGTAGATGAACTTCTCGATATTTCAAAAATTGAAGCTGGTGAGATGAAACTTAAAGCTTGTCCGGCAAATCTTGTATCTGTTGTTAAGGAACTTGTTCTAACTTTTTGTTCGCTTGCTGAAAGGAAAAAGATTTGTCTGAACATTACCTCGGAGGACAGTGAAATCATAGCATACATTGACAAAGATAAATTTGATAAGATAATAACAAACGTTTTATCAAATGCAGTTAAATTCACTCCTGAGGGCGGAAAAGTAGATGTGAAAATACAAGCCTCCCCTAAATCCCCTCCAAAGGAGGAGACTTTAGGAATTGCAAAACAATTTTCTGATGAACGGCAAACTATCCCGGCTTCGGTATGGAAGGATCAAGCAGAACATAATGTGAGAGATTATGTTGAAATTATTATTTCTGATTCAGGAATCGGGATACCAAAAGAACAGCTTGATATGATCTTCGACAGGTTTTTCCAGGTTGATGGAGGTCATACAAGAGAGTTCGAAGGAACAGGAATAGGATTATCACTTACAAAAGAATTGGTTGACCTGCATAAAGGTAAAATTGTAGTAGAAAGCGAAGAGGGAAGAGGAACGACATTTAAACTCATCTTTCCGTTAGGTAAAGATCATCTGCATTCGGATGAAATTTGTGAAGAGGAAATTGAGCAGGATAAGAATGAACTGAAGGAGTTAAACGGCTTTGATGATTACTTCAGACAAAAATCATATACCACTGATGAAATGGAATCAACAGGCAAACCTGTTCTCTTGATAGTTGAAGATAACCCGGATGTAAGAAAATATATAACAATAATTTTGGGAGAATACTATCAGATCATTGAAGCGGAAGATGGTGAGGATGGACTGAAAAAATCTATTGAACAAATACCCGATCTGATTATCAGCGATATTATGATGCCGAAGCTGGATGGATTTAAGATGTGTAATATTCTTAAATCCGATGAGAGGACCAGTCACATTCCGATTATTATGTTGACAGCAAAAGCAACTATTGAAGATAAGATAAGCGTCCATGGAAGGTCGTTTTGGCTTGAATTGGAGGATCCTCGGCGCGAACCAGAGTCTCCAGGATCAGTGGGCCGGGCTTGCGGAGGT
>JAWOIK010000332.1:0-19616 GCA_046484705.1 Ignavibacteriaceae bacterium
ATATATTGGCAGCTCACCTTAGCACAGATTTTAATAATGATGGTCTTCCGCATGTTCTTGCCTCTCCAAGTGGTAATGAATTCACCGGCGAAGGAAGACTTTCAGTATTCCTACTTAATGGTGCTACTGGAGCTGTCATCTGGCAAATCAATCAATCTTCACAGCAGAAACTAAAATATATGGTTACTTCAACTGTATTTGGCGGTGCTGTTGGTTCAAGGGTAGGAACTATTAATGAAGTAATCGGTTTTGATAAAAGCGGTGCAATTACCTGGACATTTCTTCCTTCCGGAACGCCATGGACAGTTAGAGAATTACCCGATATAGGCGGAAGTCCTTCAACAGATGTACTTATCGGAACTACAACTGGTAATGTATATGCTGTTGACGGTGAAACCGGTCAGCTTTTATGGTCAACCAACATAGGGAATGTTTTTATTGAGGATGCCCGTATTATTCCGGATGTTAATGAAAGCGGGACCGATGATGTCCTGATCAGCGGTATCAATCCTAACATATATGTGCTGGAAGGATCTACTGGTCAGAACATTTGGGGTAACTTTACCGGAGGAAATATGCTCGGTATTGGTCCTCTTACAGATTTGAACGGAGATGGCACAATTGAAGTTGCTTCTGCATCATTAAATAATCTTCTTCATGTATATGACGGAAGAACCGGTAATATATTATTTAACTATGCTTTTGGGGGCGGCGGAAATTCTACTGCTGCAGAACACGTTTGCACAGTTGATGACATGGATAGAAATTTAAGTTATGAATTTGTTGCAGCTTCAAGAGATGGCAGAGTAATTATGTTCTCTGGTGGTGAAGACGCTATTCCTGTTGAACTAACAAGCTTCACTGCTTCTATTGCTGGCAATGATGTTGTTCTAAATTGGAATACAGCAACAGAGATAAATAATATGGGATTTGATATAGAACGAAAAGCATTGAGTCCCCAGTCTTCAGTCAGTCACAATTGGAGCAAGGTAGGATTTGTTGAAGGAAATGGAACAACAACGCAAACCGCATCATATCATTTTGTTGATAAGAATATTGAATATGGAAAATATGCTTACAGACTGAAACAAATTGACTTTGATGGGACATTCTCATATTCAGCAGAAGTTGAAGTTGAAGTCGGACTGCCAATTAATTTTACATTGGAACAAAATTATCCGAACCCATTCAATCCTTCCACAATAATTAAATATGCTTTACCGCAGGAAAGCAGGGTAAAACTAAGCATTTATAATGCACTTGGTGAAGAAGTGGCTGTGCTGGTTAATGATATAATAACCGCCGGGTTCCATCAGACCGAGTGGAACGGGCTGAATAACACAGGCAATAAAGTATCATCGGGAATTTATTTCTACAGATTAGAAACTGAAGGACACTCTGGTCAGCAGTTTGTAGATGTGAAGAAAATGATGATGGTTAAATAACACCCGGTTCAAATAATATATTTCTTAGAAGGGAATCCTGTTTTTGAGGATTCCCTTTTTTATTGAAGCTGTGTGTAAAATATTATTGATAGTTTTATTTATGTCCATTATATTAGTCCAAAGCCTTATAAAAGTTCATTATAAGGCAGAACACTTATAAATGTTAATTATAAGGTAATAAGCTTATAATGCAGAAAAAGATTAAATCAGTTATTACCGGAGATATAATAGGTTATTCTAAGTTATCACCGGCTAAAAGAAATTTTACTCAGGAAAGTCTGAAAGATTTTCTGAAAGATAAGGATAATGATTCCAATGTGTTTGAACTGTACCGCGGGGATAGTTTCCAGGGTGTAATTAATAAAGTTGAAGCAGCTTTAAAATATGCACTGATGATCCGGCTTAAGTTAAAATCATTTTCATTTAGTTCTGAGCAGCAAAGAAATTCGTTGCTGGATGCAAGGATTGCAATTGGGATAGGGAAGATTGATAGTATAAAAAAAAATGTGCTTGAATCAGATGGTGAAGCTTTTCGCAATTCAGGACCACTACTTGACAGTATGGTTTCAATTGAGAGATTAAAAATTAAATCACCATGGAAAGAATTTAATTCGGAGTTTGAACTAACTCTGAATTTATTAGATGTAATTGTAAAAAGTTTAACACCTTCACAATCAGAAGTTCTGCTGGAAAAATTATCAGGTCATACACAGCAGGAAATGGCTGAGAAATTAAAAATATCACAGCCTGCTGTTTTCCAAAGATTAAAAGCTGCTAAAT
The DNA here is from genome assembly GCA_046484705.1 of Ignavibacteriaceae bacterium. Classification (GTDB taxonomy): domain Bacteria; phylum Bacteroidota; class Ignavibacteria; order Ignavibacteriales; family Ignavibacteriaceae; genus JAGXRK01. The sequence continues at coordinate 2,226 of JAWOIK010000332.1, forward strand.
GGTATGTAATTGAACAGACTCTCCAAAGGTATGAAGAGTCGTTAAAAAGTTATTATTAAGATGACAGCTTCCGAAGACATAATAATTTTAATCAGAATATTGCTTGCTCATATAATTGCAGATTTTGTGCTGCAATCAGATGGCTGGATAAAAAAGAAATTTCAATATGGATACAGGAGTAAGGAGTTATATATCCACATTTTAATAGTAGGATTATTGACTTATTTGTTCATTGGAAAATGGAATGAGTTTTTTTTGCCAGCATTAATTATGATTTTTCACCTGGTAATTGACTTATGGAAAATAAGTAAAGAAAATAATCTGAAGTATTTTTTAATAGACCAATCGTTACATCTGATAACTATAATTGCAGGATGGTATATCTTTATCAGTTCCGGCATAGATGTTAATGAACTTATAAGTACAATCTTTAATGACCCTTCTTATCTATTAATTATTGGCGGCTACTTGATAGTTTTTCTGCCGTTTGATTACCTGATTGGTTTTTCTACCGAGCGCTGGAGACTGGAAATAACTGACAGTAATACAGAAGGACTTAAACAGGCAGGTAAATGGATCGGGAAGCTTGAAAGGATTTTAATTCTGACTTTTATTCTGATTAATCGCTTCGAAGCGATTGGTTTTTTAATTGCTGCGAAATCAATTTTAAGATATGGTGAAATAAAAAACTCCAAGGATAGAAAAGAAGCTGAATATATTTTAATCGGGACATTATTAAGTTTTACACTTACAATTATTACAGGCATTATAATTAATCGTCTACTTTCAGTAACGATTTAATAATTACCACAACAACTTTATATAAGTACTGTTAAATTGAAAAAATTTATTCAGATATTTGCTGCTGATTGATTTTTTCAATCAGTTCCCTTGCTGTATTAAAATCTCTTAAAGTAACAAGTATGGAATACGTATAATTGATTTGTTCAACTTGTGATGTATCAAGCTTACTGACAACTTTTAATTCCAAATTATTTTTTTCCAATTCAGTACAGATAAATTGAATATACTCTTTATTTATGGATTTGATTAATTCTGTAAATGGTGATTTGTTTACTGATATACTGGATGAAATGTTAACTCCGCAAACAGGGCAGGTTTCAGAATCGAACAAAACTGATTTATTGAATTCAGCAATATAGTCTTCAAAAATTTTCTCAGTGTCATCCATTAAATATCCAGGATTAGCTATTCAGAGTTTCATTAATCTTTAGAGAAAAGATCACTGTTGTACCCATTCCTTTTTCACTTTCTATCCGGATAGTTCCACCGTGCCTATTTATAATTTCTTTACAAAGAATTAAGCCTAACCCGGTTCCTCTTTCCTGTTCCGTTCCCCTGGTGGTATACGTAGTATCTATACTTAACAATTTTTCAATATCCTCCGGTTCAATTCCCACTCCATTGTCAATTACATAAAACTCAACAAAATCATTGCCTCTAACTGATTTTACACATATTTCCCCGAACTTGTTTGTGAACTTAATGGCATTCGAAATTATATTTTGAAATAAAGAACCGATCATGTATTTATCACCCCAAATATTTGTTTCCTTAGTAATCTCATTCTTAATTTTTATATTCTTCATTTCAGCAGTATGGTATAACAGCATTTTTATTTCTTCTATGATATCAGTTACACTAATAATTGAAGGATTGAATTTCATTCTTCCGGTTTGAAGCCGTGACCACTCAAGAAGGTTTTCAATTAAGCCGTAAGTGCTTTCTGCCGATTCGTTCAGAGCAAGAACAAAACTTTTTAATTCTTCCGGAGAAAGCTCCGCATATTCTTCAACTATTAATCTTGATAAGCCTAATAATCCTTGGAATGGACTCTTCAGGTCATGAGCAATGATAGAAAAAAACTTATCTTTTGATGCATTCATTTCCTGAAGTTCACGTGAGAATTTTTTTAACTGACGTTCCGCATTCTTCTTCATGATTGCATTGGCGATTTGTTCGGATACATAAGTAAGTATCTGCAGTTCTTCTTCACCATAGGTATCATCATTATTGTAATCCTGAACCACAATAGCACCAATTGTTCTATCCCCGATATTAAGTGGAACACCAAGCCAGATTTTTGAGCTTTCGCCCAGCAGACTGGTTTCGTCAAGTTTTCGAAGTGCAAGATCTAATTCTGTGTCTATTAAATGTGCTTTACCTGACCTCAGTATATATTCTGTTAAGCCGCGCCCTGCAATTCTGGATTCAGGTTTCGGATCATATTCATCGACAAAATAAGGAAAGGACAGTATTTTAGATTCCTCGTCATATAGTGCAATATAGAAATTGTCAGCTTTCATTAAATTGGAAACTGCCTGATGAATTTCATAATACAGATCATCCATTTCTTCAACATTGTTAACAGCAGTTGATATTTGAAGTAGTGTTTGCTGTATAAGCTGTGATTTTTTTACTTCTGTAAAATCCCTTGTAATTCCTAATGTTCCGATAATATTTCCGGATTGATTTCTCAATGGAAACTTTGTAGTACTAACCCATTGAATTTTTCCGTTTTTCCAGGTTTCTTTTTCAACCTTATTTATTATTTCTTCCTGGCGGTTTATAAGTTTTAATTCATCCTGGCGTGCTGCCAACGCATGTTCTTCACCAAATACATCAAAATCAGTTTTCCCGATCAATTGATTTGATTCAGTAAAGCCAAGCTTATTTACGGTGGCTTTATTTACTTTTATGAATCTGCTTTCAAGATCTTTAAAGTAAATTGAAAACGGGATATAATCCATAAAATACTGGGTTAGTTTTCTTTCTTCAGACAAGAGTTTATCTTTCTCAACTCTTTCAGTTACATCCCTTATAACAAAAATTAAATGCTGTTCATCTTCCGATTTTATAGGCGATACAGAGACTTCAACAGAAACTGTACTACCATTTTTGTGATTAAGGGAGGTTTCGAATACAGACGCAGAATCATCTTTATTTTTCAACTTTTGTGTACAGGCAGCAATTTCTGTTATAAACTCTTCATTATTTTCTTTAAAAATTTGGGTAATCAGATTTTTATTCCTGGTGAAATCAAAACTATATCCAAAAATTTTTTCTGATGCTTTATTCCAGTATGATATACTTAAATCCTCATTTACAATAATTATAGCATCCCCTGCATAACTGGTTATGGCATTAAATCTGTCCTTAAATTCTTCCAGCTCTTTATTGACTCTTTCTTTCTCTGAATTGTCTTTTACAATACCTATGATAACAGTACCTTTTCGGGTTTCTGTTAAACTTAAATTAAAGTTAACCGGGATATGCGTTTCACCATCTTTATGTAATAGGATCACATCATAATTGGAGGGCACGATTTTACCGGCAAGACGTTGCTCCGCTCTTTCAATAACCAGTTTGCGATCCGCAGGTGCAATCAGTTCACCAATCGTTTTTTTAAGAAATTCATTAACAGAATAGCCAAGCATGTTTGCAAGTGATTCGTTTACCGATTGAAAACCTTTTTCAGAATATACAAAAATACCGTCTGTAACCGTTGAAGCAATTCTATTATGCTCAACAGAAGACTCCATGATATTAATTTTATTTTCTAAACTTTTAATTTTTAACTTCAGGGAAGAAATTTCTTTAAGCAAGTCTGCTTTTGTCCTGTTTTTTTCGGGGGTCTTCATATGGTAAATATGATCACATCTTTCTAATTGGATACCTGTTTTTAAAATGGCAGTTAAATATACCAAATACTAATAAACCGTACAGTAGAAAATTTGACTGCAAAAGGGTATTACACGGTTTCTTTATAATGCAAAATCATTTGTATATATTTGCACTTCATTTTTCAAAAACTTATTGAGGAACATGCAATATCTTAAGGATTTAAATTCTGCTCAGCGTGATGCAGTCGAATATCTCGAAGGTCCTCAAATGATTGTAGCCGGGGCAGGATCTGGGAAAACAAAAGTTTTAACACATAAAATTGTTCACTTGCTCAAAAACGGATTTGAGCCGGAAGGTATTTTAGCCTTAACTTTTACTAATAAAGCAGCTAACGAGATGAAAGAAAGAATCCGCGATCTTATAGGAAAGAAAGCGGAAACACTTTGGATGGGTACTTTCCATTCAATTTTTTCAAAGATTCTTAGGATAGAGGCAAAACACATTAACTATAACAGCAATTTTTCGATTTATGATACTATAGATTCCCTTTCACTTGTTCAGAGTATTATAACAGACTTTAATCTGGAAATTGATGCCTTAACCCCCAACTCTGTACGTCATAGAATTAGTTTTCTTAAAAATCATATGATAATGCCGGCTGACTTTAAAAAGTCACACATCAATTCTTTTATTGATGAAAAGATAGCTGAAATTTACACGGAATATCAAAAGAGGCTGGTTGAATATAATGCAATGGATTTTGATGATTTGTTGTTAAAACCAATAGAGTTATTTAACAACAGCAGTTATATACACTCAAAATATAAAAAGAAATTCAGCTATCTGCTTGTTGATGAATTCCAGGATACAAACAAAGCTCAGTACGAATTATTAAAACTATTAGTTACACGTGAAGGATATATATCGGTTGTAGGAGATGATGCACAAAGTATTTACAGCTGGCGTGGAGCAAATATTGGAAATATTATTGATTTTCAGAAAGATTTTCCAAAACACAAAATTTTTAAGCTGGAACAGAATTATCGTTCTACAAAATTAATTTTAAAAGCCGCTGATTCTATTATAAAAAATAATAAAGATCAGGTTGATAAAACTTTATGGACTGAAAATCCCGAAGGTGAACAGATTCAGATTGTTAAGTGTTCAGATGAGAAAGATGAAGCTTCCCAGATTTCCAAATTCATAAAGCATGAATTAACAAAAAAGAAAATGTCGTTCAATGACCTGGCAATTCTTTATAGAACCAATGCACAATCCAGAGCTCTTGAAGACGTATTCCGAAGAGAAAAAATTCCTTACACAATAATTGGTGGAACGGAATTCTATAAGCGTAAGGAGGTAAAAGATGTTATTGCTTACCTTCGTGTTTTAGCTAATCAGAGGGATGAAGAAAGTTTGCTCAGGATAATGAATTTTCCTCAAAGAGGAATTGGCACCACAACAATAACAAGGATGCTTGCTTTTGCAGATAAACATAATCTTACACTCTTTGATACTATGACCCGGGTTTTTGAAGTAATTGATATTAAAGAAAGAATTCAAAAAAATGTAAAAGGGTTTAAGGTTCTTTTGGATAAATATATCGGCTTAAAAGATAAACTTTCGGTTGGCGAGCTTACACGTGCGTTGGTCGATGAACTTGGTATTCTCAGGATGTTCAAAGAAGAAAACTCTCCTGAGTCTATGGCAAGGTATGAGAATATCGGTGAACTTTTAAGTTCGTTAACAGAATTTTCCAATCAGAATAATAATCCATCTCTTGAAGAGTTTCTGCAGGACGTTTCCCTCGTTTCCGATATTGATAATTATGAAGATGAAAAAAATGTTGTAACTCTGTTAACTGCCCATAGTTCAAAAGGACTGGAGTGGCCAATAGTATTTATTTCCGGATGTGAAGAGGATATTTTCCCTCTATCCAATAAATTCAGCACTGATGCCTCTGTTGAAGAAGAAAGAAGATTATTCTATGTTGCATTAACAAGAGCACAGCAAAAAGTTTATGTGCTGCATGCCCGTTCCAGATACAGATTTGGTGAGGTTGCATATCAAAGTCGTTCCAGATTTATCGATGAACTTGATCCAACAACTGTGAAAGAACTTAATGGCAATATTGGAAGGAAGTCCAATAGAAAAACGAAGAAAGAAATTTATTATGAATATTTTGAAAAAGTAGATTATGAAGATTTCAACCAGGATAATAAATCATTAAGACCTGGTTCAAGAGTAATGCATGATAAATTTGGGCTAGGTAAGGTTACAGATGTAGTCGGAAGCGGCGATTCGCTTAAAGCAACAGTTCATTTTGAAGGAAATAATATAAAGCAGCTTATGTTAAAGTTTGCTAAGCTAAAAGTATTGTAATCTATAAATCAGTCATAGCATTTTAATTAAATTATTTATTGAATGTGATTTCAGGAGTTGAATAAAAGATGTCTATTGCACCAAAAAAATTAGCAATATTAGTTGGCGGAGGTCCGGCACCGGGAATTAACAGTGTTATAGGTGCCGCCACAATAAGAGCAGCTGTTGAAGGTGTTGATGTTATAGGTATTAAAGATGGGTTTAAATGGATAATGGAAGGGGATATTACTCACACAAAAGATCTTAATATTCATAACGTAAGCCGAATTCATTTCCGTGGTGGTTCATATATTGGAATTTCCAGATCTAATCCTACAAAGGATGCCAAACATCTTGAAAGTGCTGTTACTTCACTACTGCGACTTAATGTTGATAAACTTATTACTATTGGCGGTGATGATACAGCTTACAGCGCATTAAAAGTTGATGAAATGGCTGGTGGAAGAATTCGTGTTGTACATGTTCCAAAAACTATTGATAACGATCTTGATTTACCTCATGGCATCCCGACCTTTGGTTTTCAAACAGCCAGACATATTGGTGTTGAGGTCGTGAAAAACCTTATGGTAGATGCTCAAACAACCTCACGATGGTACTTTGTTGTTTCGATGGGCAGGAAAGCAGGGCATCTGGCTCTTGGAATTGGTAAAGCTACAGGCGCAACATTAACACTTATTCCCGAAGAATTTAATTCCAAAGAAATCAAACTTTCTCATATGGTTGATATTCTGGTAGGTGCCATTATAAAAAGAATGAGTTATGGAAGATCTGATGGAGTTGCAATTTTAGCTGAAGGTCTGGTTGAACATCTTGGTGCCGCAGACCTTGAATACCTTGTGGATGTTGAAAGAGATGCGCACGACAACATACGAATTGCAGAAATAAATTTTGGTGAAATATTAAAATCGAAAGTAATCGAAAGATTAAAAGAATTTAACCTTAAAGCTACTATTGTTGCCAAGAACATTGGTTATGAATTAAGATGCGCAGATCCAATTCCTTATGATATGGAATACACCCGTGATTTAGGATTTTCAGCCGCACAATTTATCCTTAACGGCGGCAGTGGAGCAATGGTATCAATACAAAACGGTCATTTTGTTCCAATGTATTTTAAGGATATTCTCGATCCGGTTACCGGAAAAACGAAGGTGAGAATGGTTGACCCGGCATCTGAAGCATTTTACATCGCCAGACGTTATATGCTCAGATTGAACCAGGCAGATTTTGATGATGCTCATGAACTGGCAAAATATGCTGCTACCGCCGGGATATCACTAGAGGAATTCAGAAGACATTTTTATTACCTTATAGAAAATGACCTGCTTTATAAAAACCTTAAAGAAGGCAAACTTAAACTTGGCTCTGAAGACAGCAATATGCCGTTTCAGATTTTCAATGAGCCGGATTTGAGAGAATTTGGTAATAGTAGTGAGGATTGATCTCAGGTAAATGAAACTTATTATACTCCGGTCTGAATTGACCGGAGTTTTTTATTTTAAACATTCTGATTTGGTATCTTCAAAGATAAAATTCGTGGTTGTCTTAATTTAGGTTCATTTAAAAAATGCTTCCAATCATCGAATTTCGTTTAACTCATTTTTTATATACTTCGTGTTCAACTGAAAAATAATCTTTAGTCATTTTTTTCAATGTGGTAGATAGAAGTATAATAGCTAACAAATTCGGAAAAGTCATAAATCCTAATGCGGCATCGCCGAATGCCCAAACTGCCTCAAGCTCAGCAATGGCACCAATGAAAACGAACAGAATATACACCCACTTATAGGGTAGGGTGGATTCCTTTCCAAACAGATAATTTGCAGCTCTCTCGCCATAATAAGACCAGCTAATTGCTGTTGATACAGCAAAAAGTAAAACAGCCAGTGTTACAATTTTATCCCCGAATCCGAACAACCAGCTTAGTCCTTCTTTAAATGCGTATGAAGTGAGAAGGCTGCTGTTTAACAATTCGCCCGTAAATGCAGGGTCAATTCTTGTAACAAAAAATTGTGTATGATGCCAGGCATCAGTTGAAATTATTACCAGCCCGGTTATTGTGCATATAGTTATTGTATCTATAAAAGGCTCAAGCAGTGCAACTGATCCTTCGCGTACCGCATATTTTGTTTTGGCAGTTGAGTGAGCAATAGCTGCACTTCCTTGCCCGGCTTCATTTGAATATAATCCTCTCTTAATTCCCCACAACATTGTATTCATAATTACAAGAAACGAGCCTATTCCTACCCCTGCTATTTCAGCCGGAGGATTGAATGCCATTTCAAATATCAGAAGAAAACTATCACCAACGTGTGAATAATTTGAAATGAGTATCAGCAGCCCAGCAGTTACATAAATAATAGCCATAAAGGGTGAAAGAAAACCGGTTACATTTCCTATCCTTTTTATTCCACCAATAATTACCAACCCTACTATAAATGATAGTGCTATTCCATTAATAACTTGCTGAATGGACAAGGCAAAATTTGAAAAGATTAGATGCTTCTCAGTCAGAAAATGAGTCTGTCCGACGATCTGTGTAACTTCAGAATAAATCTGATCGGATACTGTAAAAGTTTGAATTGCATTACCGGTAGCAAATGAACAGATGACTGCAAAACATGCGAACGCAACAGCCAGCCATTTCCAGTTGCTGCCCAGACCTTTTTCAATTGTGTACATTGGTCCGCCTGCTGTATTCCCTTTATAATCAAACTCCCTGAAGTGGTGAGCAAGAGTAACCTCGGAATATTTTAAAGCGGTTCCAAAAAATGCTGTTACCCACATCCAGAAAAGTGCGCCAGGTCCACCATAGTGAATTGCAGTTGCAACTCCTGCTATGTTTCCAATTCCAACCGTAGCTGATAACGCTGTTGCTAATGCTTTAAAATGATTGAGATCGCCTTGATCCTCCGGATTATCGTAAATACCACGAGTAACTTTAACTCCATGCAGGATATATCTCAACTGAGGGAAGCCCAGTTTTATTGTAACGAAAATTCCTGTACCAACAAGTGCGATAACCATAAATGGAATTGATCCGATTGGATACTCTGGTGAGGGAAAGTTTTTCATAAATTCAAAATTACCCGGGAAAGACCAGACGGATTCAAAAAAGGAAACCCCGCCAACAATTAAAACGATGATAATAATGGCAAATGATATTGTCCCTGCAGTAGATTTTTTCATTTATGTATCTTTATATGTTTAAATCAAAAAATTGATAAATATTTAAAGCTATTATTTGGTGAACAGGTCAATTATGTTATCTAACAGACCTATTGAATGCAAGAAGACAAGGAAAATCAGAATAGGTGCAAGGAATTTCAGGAATACTTTCCATATACTTATAATCAACGGATAGTTATTAAAAAGTTTTTCAGCACCTTTTTTGAGATTTGGCAACACCATATCAAATCCCCAAATCCATGCAACAAAAACCGATAGTAATAATCCGCCAACCGGCAGTAAAATATTTGACGCAATATAATCGACCAGATCGAAAAAATTAAGATTAAATATTTTAAATTCGGATAATAGATTAAATGATAATGCACTTGGAAGACCGATCAGAAAAATTATTATTCCCAAAACAATAGCGGCATTGTGTCGTTTCCATTTTCGTTCATCAACAAAGTAGGAAACTACGACTTCAAGTAATGAAATTGAGGAAGTAAGAGCAGCAATTGAAAGTAAAGTAAAAAATATTATTGAAAAAAAATATCCGCCGGGCATTTTAACAAACACGCCAGGTAAAGTATGAAAAATTAAACCGGGACCGGCAGCCGGGTCTAATCCAACCGCAAAAACCGCCGTAAAGATTGCCATACCGGCAACTAAAGCTATCAGTGTATCAAGTGTAACAACTTGTAATGCCGCACCGGGAACACTATCCCGATTTGACATATAGCTTCCGTAAGTTAACATTGCCCCCATTCCAAGGCTGAGAGTAAAAAATGCATGTCCTAACGCTAATAAAATAGTTCCTGCACTAATTTTACTCCAATCAGGATTCCACAAAAAATCCAATCCTTCTCCGGCACCTTCAAGCGTTAAACCGCGGATCATTAAAATGATAAGAAGGATGAATAAAATGGGCATCATAATTTTACTTGCCCTTTCAATTCCTTTTTGCACACCGGCAAAAACAATGGCAATTGTAAGTATCATAAAAAGAGCAAGGTAACCTATTATCCAATATGGATTTGAAACAAGATCGTGAAAATGATCTGCAGCGGCTACCGGTTCGGGCCAGATATAAAAATTTCCAACAACGGCTTCAACAATATACCCAATTGACCAGCCGGCAATTATTGCATAGAAGGAAAGTATCATAAATCCTGCTACAACTCCCAAACCTCCAAGACTTGCCCATATTTTTGAGTTGCTTAATTTGTAAAATGCTCCAACAGGATTTCTTTGAGTTGTTCTGCCGATAAGAATTTCAGCAATTAAAACAGGAAGTCCGATAATTGCAATACAGATTAAATAGACGAGTACAAAAGATGCGCCTCCGTTTTCACCAGCTATATAAGGGAACTTCCAGATGTTACCTAATCCGATAGCTGAGCCAGCTGCTGCCAGGACAAACCCTACTTTAGATCCCCATTGTTCTCTTTCAGTAACCTGCGTCATCCATCCTCCAAAATAGTGTGCTGTACTAAATTGATGAAAATAATGGTAGCCAATATGTTGACTTTGAAATTTAATAACAAATTAAATTTCAAAATGTTGACATGTTAACGGTATAGCATTAAATTATAAACAACTTAAAATTCCGAACTAAAATTTATTTGTTAATGTTTAGTAAATTAGTCCAAAGTGTTCTATGTTACATCTGGATTTATTCTTGAAACTATAATTAGTAAATTTGCTCCCGCTATTTAATTAATAGAGAGAATTATATGACCAAAAAATTTGTTTCCAACAAGGATGAAACCGTAAGGATGTTTGAAAACAATTTTTTAGAAACATTATCCCGGGTTCATCCATCGGTTCCGGTAATTATTTATTTACCGGTAATTTTTTATATGTGTTATCTTTCAGTCTGGGAACATCAGCTTTCGGTGATTAATATCCTTGCACTGGTACTGCTGGGTATTTTTGTATGGACAATAAGCGAATATACACTTCACAGATTCGTGTTTCATTACCAGCCGAAAAGTAAGTTTGGTGAAAAAATACATTTTATTTTTCATGGTGTTCATCATGACTATCCTAGTGATTCAAAGCGTCTCGTAATGCCGCCTTCGGTTAGTATACCTTTGGCAACACTGTTTTATTTTATTTTTATTTTAATCCTGGGCGATATATTTATTTACCCATTCTTTGCCGGCTTTTTATTAGGGTATCTTTTTTATGATTTAACTCATTACGCGGTGCATCATTTTAATATGCACAATAAATTCTGGCTGGCAATAAAAAATCATCATATGAAACATCATTACCAGGATTCTACTAAAGGTTTTGGTGTGAGCTCGCCTGTATGGGATTCCGTAATCGGTACTGATTTTCCGCCTAAAAAGGACAACTGATTTTTAATAACTGATATTAAAATATTGATAAGATTCTATGTTCATCTTGTCCTTCTAATTTTTTCATTAACTGTACCGGTAAGTTCAGCTGCTGATGAAGAGCCATTTTTATTTCGGTTAAATCAGGTAGGATTTCTTCCCGGTGATTTGAAAACCGCAGTTCTACTTTCAACTTTTCCATTAGATAATAATCAATGTTACATTACAAGAGTTGAGGATGACGAAATTATTTTTACTGTAACTATACCCGGTAATAATTTTGCTTATGGGGATTTTTATTTTTGTACAGAAATAGATTTTTCTGAATTAAAAGATGTTGGAGAGTACTACTTAACGTTTGGTGAATACAAGTCATATAATTTTAAAATCGGTAATTATATATTTAATGCCGTCAGGGATTCGTTAAGTATGTTTTTCAAAGTGCAACGATGCGGACCGACCAACCCGATATTACACCAGGTTTGTCATCTTTCCGATGTTGCGAAGGTTATTGGCTATCCGGATACAATAGCTTTTGATGTTACCGGCGGCTGGCATGATGCCGGAGATTACATAAAATTTTTTTCCACAGCGGCATATACAACCTATATGTTGCTGTTCAGTTATGAATTTGATAAAGAAAAATTCGGTTATGATCTGGATGGAAATGAAGTTCCTGATATTCTTGAGGAAGCCAGGGTGGGGCTGGATTGGTTATTAAGATGCAGATTCAATCAGGATTTATTTATAACACAGGTGCAGGATTTATCAGACCATAATGTTGGATGGCGTTTACCTGAACATGATACTTTAAGATATAACAGACCAGGTTATGCTGGCATAGGAAAGAATCAAACTGGTATTTATGCTGCAGTCATGTCACTCGCTTCAAGAATCTGGCGTGAAAAATTTTTTGATATTGAGTTTGCTGATAATATGCTTAACTCTGCTTTAGAGATGTATAACCTAAATGAACAAATCCCTGATGTCGATAGTACAGAATCGGGGTTCTATCAGGATTTCGATCATTTGGGAAAAACAGCACTTGGTGCAATTGAACTTTTTATATCTACAAAAAATCAGAAATTTTATGATAAGGCAGTTGCTTTAGCTGATAGTGCAAAATCAGATTATTGGTGGAGTTGGGGAAACATAAATTCGTTAGCGCATTTCAAAATTGCTCAATTTAATCCTGAATATATTACTTATATAAGAAACAATCTTGATCATTATTCATTAAAATCTTCTAACTCAATTTTCCGGGAAGCCACAGAGTATACATGGGGAACAACTAATTCATTTCTTGGTGCATCACTCCAATCAATTCTGTATAAAAAACTAACAGAAAAAAATGATTACGATTCATTAATGATTTTTCAGCGGGATTTTGTTCTTGGAAGAAATGCATGGGGTGTTTCGTTTATCTATAATATCGGAAGCAGTTATTCAAAAAATCTCCACTCTCAGGTTGGATTTTTTAACAATGGGTATTTACCGGGAGCATTGAGTTCTGGTCCGGCTCCAATTTCAATCCTAAATGAACATAAACTGACTTCTCAGGAAAGCATATTTAATACTTCTGAAACCAAATACTATGATGATTTTATGAATTATATTACTAATGAACCAACCATAGTCGGTAATGCCACGGCACTATTCGTATTTGGCTATTTTTCCTCAATTTAACCTTCCCTAACATTTTGTAGGAAATCAACCTACAAGCCCTATTTATAGCCTTGTTGCAATATAATACATAATATTCGTTGTTGTCTCTATTTAGTAACGAAATCTGCAGTTTTGGAAGAAATATGAAGATTTTCACTCGTTTTATACGGTATGGTATTTGGGAAAAATGAGAACAAAACTATTTCGGAAAAAATGAAAAAAAGTATTCAGTTGGTGCCCTCGGGCATCTCTATTGCGGATAATGCCTGGGGTGGTTTTTACAGAGGAGGTACGTATCTGTTGATCGGTCCGAGAAAATCTGGCAGAACTTTATTAAGTCTGCAGTTTGCCTTGGAATGCGCAAAACAGAAAGAAGTCTGTCTGTACTTCACAAACATGCGTCCAAAAGATTTAATGATTCAAGCTGCTTCAATAGATTTTGATTTACAACACTATATGAACCAGAACCTGATAATTGTTGTTAAGGTAGCTCCACCTTCAGAACTTGCTGAATTCAAAAACCCTGATGAATTATTAACCGAATATCTGAAAGATATAGTAACAGTCGTTGATCAATATCAGCCTGCCAAAATAGTTTTTGATGAACTAACACCTTTTATAGGATTTGATAACCTCTCTCTTTTGGAAGAAACTTTTCTTGAAACCACCGAAAAGATTGAAGATGCAGGTATCACAAGTCTGTTTGTTTTGGGTGAACCTGCAGCTCCTGCATCAAGATTAGTAATCGATTCAGTGAATATGGCGGCAACCGGTGTTATTTATCTCAAGAAACAATCGGATACTTATGATAGAACAAAAGGTGGTACTATTTCGATATATCCTAATATTGGCCATACTGAAGGTAAGTTTAAAGCCAACTATTTTATTGAAGCGTATAAGGGAATAACCACTGACTTCCAACCGATAAAGCGTAAAACTCTTACAGGTGATCGTATAATTTCGATCGATGATCAAAAATTTCAATCGCTTGCTGAAATGGATATACCTCCTGTTAATTATAGTTTATCCAACTATTATAGTATTGATGATTTTAGTCTTATTGTTAATAATCAGATTGCACTTTTTAAAAGCACCGGGCAAACTTTCCGCTTAATCGCAATAAAATATGCTAAGGATCTGGATAAAGCCGGTTTGCTTTCAATAGGTCAACTTCAGAATGCTGTTAGACTTGCAATTGATAAGAAGGATAAAATAAGTCTGGTTGGAGATAAAATATTAGTACTAATTACAAAGGACGAACAACGAGGAATTTCAAATTTCATTTCACGGATAAAATACAATCTTCCCGTAATAGATGAAGATCAGTTATTTGAAATATTAAAAAGGATTTTTATCTATTCAGTAAAGGTTAATCAAGAGACACGCAGTGCAGATGATCTTTTAAATGAACTGATATCGGAGCAGAAACCGAATAATAATTCATTTGATTAAAAAAGGCTGAGGATGAAAACTATTTATATCTCACTTATAGGAATCATCCTGTCCTCAGCCTCAATCCTGGCTCAATCCGAGAATAACGATCTTAAGGTTGAAGCAAATCAACTAATGAAGATGGGCAGGTACGGAGAAGCAATTAATTTACTTGACCGATTTATCTCATCTAATCCTCAGAATATTGAAGGTTATCTGTTAAGAGGCACTTGTTATGAAAAAAGAGGCAATTATGAATTTGCCGTTAGCGATTACAGAACAGCAAAAAAAATAGCTCCATCTAATATTCAGGTTACTAACCAACTCAATGCAACCGTAGATACCTGGTATAAACTTTTATTCAATAAAATTGAGGGTTATAAAAGAGAAATAGCGATCCATCCGGACCGAGCAGTGAATTATCTTGAAATTGGCAAAGCTTATAAGAATCTGGGTGAATGGAAAGAAGCTGAAATATGGTATGATGAATACCTTAAAAGAGCTGAACCATCAACAGATGATGTTTTGAGATATACTGAAATCCTGGCAAAAAATAATCAACTTACAAAAGGAGAACAAATACTCAAAAGGTATGTTTCTGTATATCCCGATGACCATAGAGTATGGTCACGATACGGATATTTTCTTTACTGGCTGGGTAAAAACCGAAAGGCGGCTGATGCATTCGAAAAAGCTTTGGTTATCAGACCTTTTTTTAAAGAGGCCCTGGATGGATTGGATTTGACAAAGGGAAAAGGATATGTGTACACAATAAATGATACAACTGCAAAGTATCAGTACGGATTACCGCTGGGCAGTACTCAATATATTATTGATAAACTTTTTGCCAAGCTTAAGAGAAATCCGGGTGATGATGAAAGCAGGATTGAACTGATCAATCAGCTAATAAAAGCCAATAGGTTTGAAGAAGCATTAAATGAGTTCGAAAAATTTTCGGATAAATATTTTGGATCTGAAAATTATAATCTACTTTATAAAAAAGTATTAGAACATAGGTCTGAATATTTTAACCGTAAGATCCAGGAATCCCTTACGAAACTTGAATCAAATCCAAATGATTTAGATGCAATATTAACTCTTGCAAAATATTATTCGTATCAGAAGAAATACTTACAGTCTAAAGAAATGTTTGAACGATACTTGAGTATAAAACAGGATGATGATAATACACGGTATCTTTATGCACAAATACTTGTTTGGAATGATGATTTATGTCTTGCAAAAGACCAATCAGAAATTTTAATCAGTAATAATGCTGAAAAAATAGATTATCAAATTCTTAATGCGAACATTTACATTTGGCTTAACAAGAACCTTGAGCAGGCTGAAATACTATTTAATAATATTTTAATTTCACAGCCAGATAACAGAGATGCATTATTTGGTTTGGCTCATTTGAGTTTGCAAAAGAATAATATTAGCAAAGCTGAAGAATATTTAATAACTCTGTTACAGGATAAAAAAATTCCACTAACCGAAATTGATCAATTAAAGAAAAACATTGAATTGAACAGGATAAGAATAAAGGAAGAAGAATTGTTTTCATACCTTGAGAATGCAAGACAATCCTCTTTCGATTCCTATTGCTATGATGCGGTAAACGGATTTGAAAAGTATTTTGAAATGGGTGGAACAAACAAGGAAGTATATTTTGAATTAGCAAATGCATATTATTGTATTAACATGTATGATAAAGCAATCAGTATCTATGACAGTTTGATCTCAGATGGATTTGATGAATATGAAATACAGAAACAACGTGCTAAAATGATTTTCTGGAGTGGTGATTCCATTGCATCGTTACGTGAATTCAGAAAACTTAATTTGCAGGAGCCTGAAGATGCTGAAGTGAAAATATATCTCGGTGATAACTATGTGCTTCTTAAACAATTTGATAATGCACGTATTATATATAATGAATTATTGAATGAATCACCTGAATCTCATATTATTAAAATGCGGATGAATTGGCTTGGTCCTTCAACTGTAAGTTCTTTTTCATTTGATACGTTCCCGACTTACGTGTTGTTATCACCGCAGGGAAATCATTTTACTGATAATACTAAATTCAAATACAGTTTACTTGGAACCGGATTGGAAGTTGGCGTAACGAACTTTTTGTCCGTAGGAATTTCCGGATTCAGGGGTTCCTTATTGTCAGAATTCATCAAAATTAACTTTAATAATTTAAAGGGTTCAGCGTTCCTTAGATTTAATGAGAATGTAAAATCATCAGTATCATTTGGTCAGACTTATTTTACAAATAATCTTAAAGAAAATATTTTCGAAGCTTCTTTTAAAGTTGAAAGGAATAAATTATACAGCATATCATTATTCTATAATCAAATGGATGCTGTGTTTATTCTGTATTCACCATTTCTGGTTGCAAACAGATTGACAGCCGGTCATGCAGGATTTAACGGAGAATATAATTTCAAAAATGGATTGCTTATCTCAGGTAAGTATACCTTTGTTGATGTTTCCGACGGAAATAATGGCAGCAATATACAATTAAAATTAGGTAAGAAGTTTCAGGATGACATCAATGCAGGTTATGAATACTACTACTATACATTTTCGGAGAACACAGAATTATATTGGAGTCCTGAAAACTTCGAGGCTCATTCACTCTGGGCTGATTTCAATTTAGTGCGTGACTCGGAAATTATATTCACCTTAGGAGGAAAGATCGGGATAATACCGGAAAATGATTTTTTGCTAAGAGAATTTTATG
>JAWOIK010000223.1:0-18285 GCA_046484705.1 Ignavibacteriaceae bacterium
GGAAAGTAGTGACTATAAAAGTTCATACGAAGATCAGATCAGGAGGGATTTTATTATAGCTCTCATTCTAACCATACCAATTGCAATAATAAATATGGGAATGATGTGGGAAGGCTTTACTAATTTTATTCCACTGTCTAATGATTATCTTAATAAAATTTTATTACTACTTACCACGCCAGTTATATTTATTCCTGGAAAACGGTTCTACGTAGCTTTCTGGAAAAATCTGCTCCACTTCACCGCTGATATGAATTCGCTTGTTGCAATAGGAACAGGAGCCGCATTTTTATTCAGTCTGCTTGTAACACTTTTTCCTGAAACCTTAGCCGCTCACCATCAGGCGTATCACGTTTATTATGATACCACAGCAGTGATAATTACACTTATTCTGATGGGGAAATGGCTTGAGACTAGGGCAAAATCCAGAACAGGTAATGCTGTAAAAAACCTCCTGCAGCTTCGCCCGGATTCAGCTATAGTTGTTGTTGATGGCATTGAAGTAGAAAAGAAGATTGATGACCTGATTGCCGGAGATATAGTGATTGTAAAACCCGGTTCCAAAATTCCGGCTGATGGTAATATTATAAATGGTTATTCTACAATTGATGAATCAATGGTAACTGGTGAAAGCATTCCTATTGAAAAAAATATTGGTGCGAAAGTAATCGGCGGAACAATAAACAAAACTGGTACATTTGAATATAAGGTAACCGGAGTTGGGAAAGACTCTGTACTTGGACAAATTATAGATCTTGTTGAACAGGCACAGGGATCTAAAGCACCAATTCAGAAATTAGCTGATAAAGTTGCATCTGTGTTTGTACCGGTTATTATTGCAATCGCATTCACAACATTCATAGGATGGATGATATTTGGAATAGGTAATCATTTCAATCTTGCACTAGTAAACTTCATAGCAGTATTAATAATTGCTTGTCCATGTGCATTAGGGCTAGCAACACCAACAGCATTAATAGTTGGAATGGGAAAAGGTGCGCAAAAGGGTATTTTATTTAAAGATGGAGAAAATTTAGAAAGCTTCCACAAAGTAAGTACAATAATTTTTGATAAGACAGGAACAATTACAAAAGGGAATCCAACAGTAAACAAAATAATACCATTAGACATGAGTGAAGAAGAACTTCTAGCATATATTATTCCTGCAGAAAAGAGATCTGAACATCCATTAGCTAAGGCAATACTAGATTATTCGGTGGCTTTGAATATCCCCCAAAGAGAATTTGGTTCATTCGAAAGTTTAACAGGGTTTGGACTCAGATTCAGAATTGATGACAAACCGGTTTTAATTGGTAATGAAAAGCTAATGATTGATAACAAAATTGATATATCAAAAATCAAAGATGATATAAACAGGTTTTCAGCAAATGCGCTTACTATAATTTTTATTGCAATAGAAAATTCGATAAAAGGAATCATAACTATCGAAGATCCGTTAAAAGAAAATGCTGCGGAGGTTATAAATGAAATTAAATCCTTGGGAATAGAACCAGTATTATTAACCGGCGATAATTACAAAACGGCAAAGGCAATTGCTGAGAAGGTTGGAATTAATGAATTCAGATCGGAAGTTCTGCCCGCTGAAAAAGCAGACATTGTTTCTGAATATCAGAATAACGGAAAAATTGTTGCGATGGTTGGGGACGGGATAAATGATGCACCTGCTCTTGCACAAGCGGATATTGGGGTTGCAATAGGAACCGGAACCGATGTGGCGATTGAAGCTGCCGGAGTAGTTTTAATGAGTGGTGATTTAAAAGGTGTTCTTAATTCAATAAAACTTTCTAAAGCAGTAATTAGAACTGTTAAGCAAAACCTTTTCTGGGCATTTATTTATAATACAATTGGAGTTCCATTAGCAGCTTTTGGTTTGCTAAGCCCAATGTTTGCGGCACTTGCAATGTCTCTAAGTTCTGTTTCCGTTGTAAGTAATTCATTAAGGTTAAAAACGAAAAAGATATAAAAAAAGCCGGGAATATTTGAAATCCCGGCTATTATTAATGCACTTATTTTTTTGATTATCTGGAATATATCATTTCCATCATTTTAAATTCCTGTCCTTCATATTCAGTAAACATTTCAAAAACTATTTTATTATCACCATCCATTTTTGTAACGGATCTGAAATCAGTATCCTTTCCTGCCATAGGATCATACATTTTGCCATTGTGAAGATATGAATCAGATCCCTCATCATACTTGCCCCAACTGAATGCCATCCCGCTGCCCATGTTATCAATCCAAATACTCATGAATTCTTTTTTGCCATTATCATAACCTTCAATACTCCAGCCTTCCATTGGCATTCCCATAACATTACTTAGGTGAATAGTTTTAAAATACCTTCCACCAAGAATCGATTCCATTTCGGCTGTACCTTCCGATATGGTTGGTTCAGCTCCGGGAAAATTCCAGAATGTAGTTGATGTCTTCCAGGTTCCAACATTTTTGGACATCATTTCATGCACTGGTCCGGGTGTCATGTATTCAGTCCAAATTTTCATCATTTCTTCCATTTCCTTATCCTGAGCAAAAATCTGAACGGACGATGAAAATATAAGGATGAATAAAAAGTTTGATAGATATTTCATATCAGCCTCCTGTGATTATTGATTTATGAATTAAAGTAACTTTATACTGAACATTGAATAGTCCTCAATAGCAACTCTGGTTAATAATTATATAAGCGTTATTAATGATACTCTTCTATCCAGCATGGTTATTTGTTATTAATCAAATTTTGGGAAGTCGTTCTAAGTAAGAACTATTACTTAAAATTGCAAACGTATCTATTTTTCTGAGTTCATAAAGATTCAAACAATTCATATAGCTCATAGAACTTTTTAATCCATCAGAGATAGCATCAATCACATTTTTCACTGCTCCTTTATATGCCACCATAGTTTCTTCACCTTCAATAAATTCATTTCTCATCTTCACCCCAAACGAGGCAGAACCCCTGTACTTTTTCCACAATTGTCCTTTGTATTTAATCACTTCACCTGGAGTTTCTTTTGTTCCCGAAATCATTCTGCCAAGCATTACAACATCGGCACCCAAAGCAATTGCTTTCGCTGCATCACCAGGCGATTTTATTCCGCCATCGGCAATAATTTTTATCTTAAGTTTCTTTTCCTCTCTTGCAAAAAAGGTATTAAGCAAAGATGAAACCTGCCCTATTCCAATTCCGGTCTGAATAGAAGTTGTACAAACACTTCCGCTGCCTATTCCAACTCTTACAGCATCAGCACCTGCATCTTCCAACTGCTGCAATGTTGAACCGTGTGCAATATTGCCGACAATCAGTTTAGCTGAAGGAAATTTTTTTCTTATGAGTTCGGTTTTTCTAAGAACCTGTTTATTATTTGCATTAGCTGTATCAATGCAGATAACATAATTACCATAAACAAGTTTCTCAATAACTTTTAAATCTGTTGTAAGAGAAACAGATACACCTTTAATACCCCTTACACTTTTACCATTTGTAAGAATTTCATTTAGCGAGGAATCAAATCTATTTAGTATCCCTAAACAGCCAAGGTTTGACAGTTCTTTTGCCATCGCCATTCCTGTAACAGTATCCATTGGACTTGATATAACAGGTACGACAAGTTTAAGTCCAAGAAAATTGCAGCTTGTTTCAGCTTCAGAACGTGATTTGATTCTGGAAATTTCTGTTGGTATTAAACTTATATCATCATATGTAAGAGACTGATGAAATTCATTAAGAGTTTTTTTTGAATAAATTTTCACTTTAATGTCAGATTTTTGTTAAGAATTAATTAGTGATTCCATTTCATCGAGAATCTCATTCATTTTTTTTGTAACTGCCAAAACAGGTTCAGGTGAATTCATATCAACTCCGGCATTTTTTAGGATGTTGATAGGATAATCCGAACTGCCCGCTTTTAAAAATTCGAGATATTTATCAACTGCGGTTTTACCATTGCTTTTAACGAGGTTCGCTAAAACCTGTGACGCGGCAAATCCGGTTGCATACTGATATACATAAAAGTTATAGTAGAAATGCGGAACACGTGCCCAGGTATTTTGTTCTTCATCATCTATTACCATTGCTGGTCCCCAATATTTTTGAAATACATCTTTATACATTTTGTTCAGAACATCCTGGGTAAGTGCTTCCCCTCTTTCAGTTCGTTCATAAGCCTGCATTTCAAACTCGGCAAACATAACCTGCCTGTAAAAAGTAGCTGTAATATTGTTAAGATACTTTTCAAGTAAATATAATTTTTCAGATTTAGATTTTGAATTAAGGACTAGATAATCAAGTAATAATGATTCATTGAATGTTGATGCAACCTCTGCAAGAAAAATAGAGTAATTTGCATACGGATATGGCTGGGTAAGTCCTGTATAATAGGAATGCATATTATGTCCCATTTCATGAGTAAGAGTGAAAACATCATTCAACAGGTCAGTCCAGTTTAACAGAACATAAGGATGCACGCCAAAAGTAGTACCGGAAGAATATGCACCGCTTTTTTTTGCCTGGGTTTCATAAACGTCAATCCACCTGTTTTCAAAAGCTTTTCTTAGCGAATTTAAGTAGTCATCCCCCATCACTTTCAGAGAGTTCGTCACAATTTCTTTAGCTTCATCATAAGGATATTTTTTATTATCAGCTTCCTCAAAAAGTGTTACATAAACATCGTACGGATGCAGTTCAGAAATTCCGAGAATCTTTTTCTTCAATTCTGCCCACCTGTGCATTGGTGCAAGATGTTTTTCTGCCGTATAAACCAGGTTATCGTAAACAGACACAGGTATGTAATTTTTATCCAGTGATGCTTCACGTGCAGAAGTATACTTTCTCGCTTTCGCATAAAATATATTAGTTTTTAAATTTCCATTAAACAAAGAGGAAAAAGTATTCACATATTTTACATAAGGTTCCAGGTACGCTTTGAAAGCTCTTTCCCTGTAAGACCGGTCTTTAGAATATAGTGCGGCGTAATATCTTGCATGAGACATTTCAACCTCATTACCATCCTCATCTTTGACGAATGGAAATTTTATATCTGCATTCGTAAAAATTGAAAAAGTATTATACGGGGTCTGGGAAATTTCTCCCGATAAAGCAAGAATCTCTTCCTGTTCTTTAGCTAATGTATGTTTTTTGGTTCGGAGCAGGTTTTCTATTGAGTGCTTGTAAACTTTTAGCTCATCACTAAATTCAATCGTGCTGAGTAGTTTAGTTTCATCCATATTAAGAAGTTCCGGATTAATAAAAGAAGATGCAGTAGAAACTCTTGTATAAAGACCTTTAATTCTGTCGTCCATAGCCTGATATTTTGTATCACGCATATTACTGTCTTTGGCAAGCATGGCATAAAGGTAAAGTTTTTCAACTTTTGCATTTATATCATCATCAAATTTCAGACATGTTAGTAGGTTTGTGGCATCGGAGGAAAGTTTATTTTCGAACTGTTTGTAATTGTTTAAATTATCATCAACCCAAATGAATTCAGATTCCCAATCAGTATCTGATTTAAAAATATCTGTCAGGTTCCATTTATATTTCTCATCGATCTGATCTCTGGACTTTATTTTAATTGAACTGTTGTCAAAATGAAATAATAATTGGAGTATTGAAGATCTCATAAAGGTTATCCCCCCTATAAATGTTTATTATTGAATTTTGAATTATTTGGGATCACTAAATAAAATATCCGCACTTAACTGAATGTTGATTTTTGAGCATGTAAAAATAAGTAAAACAGCTCTTTAATTCACAATAAATTTAACTTAAAATCTAATCAACTGCTGCCAATATCTGAATTTTAAATTTGCCGGTAAAGTTTTGATGTGATATAAATAATCTTGAGAGGTTAGGATCGCTAAGATTCCGTATATAAGAAGTATAATTGTCTTTCATTTCCGTATGAAAAACGGTCTGCTGGTTTGCATTTTTTATTTCAAGTTGTACCAATCCTTCAGTATGCCCAATTAAATTTATATGAATCCTTGCACGACTGACGCTAAAACTTAAAGGAATAGATGTACTTCCGGTATAATCATCAGCAACCAGTTCGTAATTCAAAAAGTTAAGACGTGTATCCTGCAGTGGATTGTTTGTTTCTGACTCAATTATGATCGGATCAACCACATCCATTCTGCATGAAAATAACAACAGACCTGCTGGAATTATAATAAATATAAAAATATTTAATTTTTTCATTTAAGATGAAGAGGTTTATAATTTCCGAAGAACTTATATGATATTGAATTAAATATCAATACCTAATTTTAAGCGGAGTTAAGTTTTTCCAGATTTAATCAATTCTGAAACTGATCTGCTTGCTTTAAATTTTCCGGAAAATTTTTCCTGATGCTTTATTTGGAGTGTAGGCGAAAATTTTTCAGCATATTTATAATAATCATCAATGGATTTTAAACTGTAATGAACTACATAAGTAACCTCGTCTGCTGATAAAGCGGGAGTGTTTATTTTCAGGAGTTCAAAGCCTGTAAAACACCCTGTAGCCATAACTTCAGGAATGTGTTCGCTTGTCATCCAATCGATCCATTCCTGCATAACCGATTTTTTAATAGAAGTTGAAACTGTATAAACTATCATTTTATTATTTTGCCCAATCGGGGAAAGTGTTCATATCAAAAATATAATTTCCTAACAGATAAACCAAGATGCTTACAATTAATACACCCGCTAAATTTAAGTTAAATCCTGCTTTTACCATATCAAAAACTTTTATTCTTCCGCTTGCAAAAATTATTGTATTTGGAGGTGTAGCAACAGGCAGCATAAATGCCATTGAAGCAGATAAGGTTGCTGTTATCATAAGAAGCAGAGGATGAATTCCTATTGCAACAGACACCGCTGCAAGAATCGGAAGTATCATTTGTGTTGTGGCGGTATTGGATGTAAGTTCAGTTAAAAAGTTCATAATGAATGCCACAATTAAAATGATCAGAATAATATTATAGTTTCTGAAGGCGTCCAACTGGTTTCCTATAAAATCGGATAGACCGGAATGACTGAATCCGCTGGCTAAAGCAAATCCGCCTCCAAATAAAAGTATAATACTCCATGGTACTAGTTCAAAAGATTTCAAGTTCAGTATAGCACGTTTTTTTTCACTATTCTTTGCGGGGATGAGAAAAAGAATGAATGCCATAGTAATAGCAACAGTTCCGTCGTCAATATAATCGGGTATAGAAAATACTGATGACCATCCGCTTATTGCAAACAGACCAAAATTTAAATCTGTTCTGAAAATCCACAACAACGCCGTAAATATAAATACAGAGCCTATAACTTTTTCTTCAAAAGATGTACTACCAAGTCTATTATATTCATCAGATATAAACTTTTTATCCATTATAATTTGTTTATCAACTTTAAAGAATATCCTTGTAATTAAAAAAGCAGCTATTATCAACATTAGAATTGCAATTGGTAAACTTAACATCATCCAGGAACCGAAAGATATTTCCGGTGCTGCTGGATATATAATTTTTACTATCCTGACAAGAGCAAGATTAGGAGGCGTACCGATCAGGGTACTTATCCCCCCGAGTGAACAGGCATATGCAATTGCCAGCAAAAGACTCTTCGAAAAATTTGCTATGCGTTCCCTACCGAATTCATCTTCCATTTTCATTATGATTGAAAGAGCAATCGGAAGCATCATAACAGCAGTGGCTGTATTGCTTATCCACATTGATAGAAAAGCTGCCGCGACCATAAATCCGATAATAATTGAATTGGGTGTGCCTCCAAATATCGTAATTATTTTTAAAGCTATACGCTTATGCAGTCCCCAATTTTCCATTGCTATGGCAATTAAAAATCCGCCCAGGAACAAAAAAATTACAGAGTTTATATATGAACTGGCAATCATATCTCCCGGCATAAGCGATAGAAGCGGGAATAATATGAGCGGTATTAGTGATGTTGCCGCAAGGGGTATGGCTTCCGATATCCACAATGCAGCCATGAGTACAGCGATTGCCGCCATTTTGGTAACGGCAGGATTTACCGCATCAAGTTCGGCAAAAAATAAAATCAGTATAAAAAGAATTATTCCTGTAAATAATCCGATTGTTTGTTTTTTATTCATTAATTTTTTTTTCTACTGCTTGAAATTAAATATTCAATATGTAAGATAAAATCCTACATGGTCATTGCACGTAATTATTTTCTTTTCTGTGTTGAAATATCCTTTGAGTATCCATAATTTATGTTTGTAATTTTTTATTCAATTATTCAGGATCAGATGCAAATTAAAGAACGGACTTCATTTTTCCTTCTATTTTTCTATTCTATTGTAATACTCCTATTTATTACAATAATTGCCAAATCCTTTTTAGAATCAGATAGTGCAGATAAAATAACTAAAACAGTTCAGGAAAATGAGCCTGAGGTAAACCAGTTTGGTTTTAGTGATCTGGAGCTGATTGAAACCATTAAAAGTGTTGAGAGAAATGAAACTCTTTCCGATATATTAAACTCCTACAACCTTGGTAATTATTCACCTGAACAGGTTATTTCAAAAGCGCGGGAAGCATTTAATGTAAGATCTTTAAGAACAGGCAGACCATACCATACCTATGTTTCCAATGATTCTCTTTCTCATTTACGATACCTGGTATATCAACCGGACAATATAAATTTTATTGTATTTGATCTAAACGATACACTCAGGATATATGAAGAAATGAAACCGGTAGAGTTCAGGAAAAAATTTTTAAGTGCCGATATTAAAAATTCGTTGTTTGGGTCACTGTCTGAGAATGGCGCCAGTATTGAACTTGCAATTAAACTTTCACAGATATTCGCCTGGCAGGTTGATTTTTATGCGATTCAGAAAGGTGATAATTTTAAAATCATTTACGAAGAAAAACGAGTCGATGACAAAATTATCGGCACCGGTGAAATACTTGGAGCATATTTTCAGCATCGCGGAACTGATTATTATGCCATTCCGTTTGAACAGGATGGTATTCAGCAATTTTTTGATCAGAATGGCAACAGTTTGCGCAAGACATTTTTAAAAGCTCCGCTTGAGTTTTCCAGGATTAGTTCACGATATAGTAAAAACAGATTTCACCCTGTTCTTAAAAGAAACAAACCACATCTTGGAACCGATTATGCTGCTCCACATGGAACACCAATTAGAACTATAGGTGATGGTATAGTATTGGAAGCAGGATACTCTGGCGGTAATGGTAATTATATTAAAGTAAAGCATAACTCTACATACACAACCCAATATTTACATATGTCACGGTTTGCTAAAGGAGTAAAACGGGGATCAACTGTTAAACAAGGACAGGTAATCGGCTATGTTGGCAGCACCGGTTTAGCAACAGGTCCGCATCTTTGCTTCAGATTCTGGAAAAATGGTAAACAGGTTGATCCTTATAAAGAAATAAATCCCCCGTCCTATCCGGTAAAAAAAGAATTATTGATAGCTTTTGACAGCATTAAAACTCAGGTAATAACTGAACTGGATAAAATCGGATTTAAAGAAGAACTGGCAGCCTCATTATAAATACAAAATCGATATCCGTTCATCAATTTATTCTTTCTTAATGTACCCATTCTTTCCTATATTTGGCACTCTTAAACAACAATTAGGTACATGAATTCCACTCACGAAGCAGTGATAGGTCTTGAGGTTCATGCCCAACTGCTTACAAATACAAAAATATTTTGCGGCTGCTCAACCAGGTTCGGAAATGAACCGAACGTTAATGTTTGTCCGGTTTGTCTCGGTCATCCCGGAGTCTTACCGGTTCTTAACAAAAAGGTAGTTGAGTTTTCTATACTGATGGGATTAGCCGTTAATTGTACCATAAATGAGAATTCCGTTTTAGCAAGAAAAAATTATTTCTACCCCGATCTTCCAAAAGGTTACCAGATTTCACAGTACGAGTTGCCGGTCTGCGAGCATGGATTTTTGGAGATAATTAAAAATGACAGATCCAAAAAAAGAATTGGAATTACCAGGATTCACATTGAGGAAGATGCAGGTAAACTGATCCATGATCAAAGCAGTTCAACTTTGGTGGATGTAAATCGTTGCGGTGTACCGCTGCTGGAAATTGTTAGTGAGCCTGATATATCATCACCTGAAGAGGCTTATCTCTATCTTACCAAGATGAAACAAATTCTTCAATATCTGAATATTTGTGATGGTAATATGGAAGAAGGCTCGCTGAGATGTGATGCCAATGTTTCAATTCGACCAATTGGCAAATCCGAACTCGGGACTAAAACAGAAATCAAGAACTTAAACTCTTTTAGAAACGTCGAAAGAGCGCTCGCATATGAAATACAAAGACAATTTGAAGCGGTTGATAACGGTGAGGAAATTATCCAGCACACATTACTTTGGAATGCCGATTTGAATGAGGCTTATCCTATGCGTTCGAAAGAGGAAGCGCATGATTACAGGTACTTTCCCGACCCTGACTTAATGCCTGTATTCATAGATGAAGATTGGAAACATGAAATAAGGGAAAACATGCCGGAACTCCCGGATCTGAAACTCAATAGATTCATTGAAAATTATTCACTCCCTGTATATGATGCAGAAGTTCTTACTCAATCACGGGAACTTGCTGAGTATTACGAAAGAGTTATTAGCATAACTGATGATTATAAAACTGCAAGTAACTGGGTAATGGGTGAAGTTTTAAGTGTTATAAATGAAAAAAAAACAGATATAAATAATTTTTCTGTAAAACCGGAGAATCTTGGAAAATTGATTAACCTGATTAATAACGGAATTATTAATGGTAAAATTGCAAAAGAAATTTTCCCGGTTATGGTCAGTGAGAAAAAAGATCCGGATGAAATAGTAAAAGAAAAAAATCTCGTTCAGATTTCAGATAAAAATGAAATTAAAAAAATAATCGATACTATTCTTAAGAATAATGAAAAACAGTTAAGCAGCTATCTTGCGGGAAATGAAAAAATATTCGGATTTTTTGTCGGACAGGTTATGAAAGCAACCAACGGCAAGGCTAATCCTAATATTGTTAATCAACTATTAAAGGAAAAACTACAAAGTTGATAACAGTCTGATTATTGATAAAATAAAAAATTTTAAACATCAAAAGCGGAGAATAAAATTGTCGTTTACAGAAAAAGTAAAAAACATGTTAAAATCAAAACCGAAAGAAGAGGACTCAAAACCAAAGACCCTCGGTGAAAAGATTAAAGAATTTTTTAAACAATTAGCATTCGCAGGTATAGCTGCGTTCTTTATTATCACATTTGTAATTCAGAATACACGAATACCTACAGGTTCGATGGAGGATACAATACTTGTTGGCGATTTTGTACTTGTAAATAAATTTATTTACGGATCATCATCACCAAAATATATTCCATTTACTGAAGTTGAACTTCCCCACTTTACTCTTCCGGCTTTTAAGGAGCCTAAACCAAAAGATATAGTAGTATTTGAATACCCTGGCGACCGCGACCAACTTATACCAAGCGAAAAAGGCATAAACTATGTTAAGCGCTGCATTGGAACCCCGGGTGATACAATAGAGATAAAAGATAAAGTAGTTTTTGTAAACGGAAAAGAATTCTGGCGTCCGCCGTTCATAAAATATTACAAAGGTAATAATCATCCGTCTAACCGGTTCTATCCAAAGGGTCATGGAGATTATAATATTTTTCCAAAGGGTATGCCATGGAACGGTGATAATTACGGACCGTTTGTTGTTCCCCGGAAAGGGATGACAATACCATTAAACACTTACAATGTTGAACAGTGGAGAACAACCATAGATCGTGAATACGGTGAGAGAGTGGTAGATATTAAGAACAACGTTGTTACAATTAATGGAATGCCGGTTTCGTCTTATATTTTTAAAAAGGATTATTTTTTTATGATGGGAGATAACCGGGATGACAGTGCGGACAGCAGATACTGGGGAGTAGTTCCAAGAGATCTTGTTGTTGGACAAGCTTTTATTACTCTTTTTTCATGGGATAGGAACATACCTTTTACTGAGTTGTTTAAACTTTTAGGTTCTATAAGACCTGATCGAGTTTTAAAACTTCTTCATTAAAATTTTTAAAAGCAATTTTATAAATAAAAAAGCCGCTTCATAATTCTGAAGCGGCTTTTATTTTATCCGATAATAATGTTCTTAGTTGAACATGTATCTTACACCAAACTGCATTCTGAACACATCGAAAATAGTTGCTGATTTTTCGGTTGACTTATTGATAAGTTCACCGTTAATTACACGCAATCTGTACTGCGCTTTTCCTTCTGCATCAGCAGGTCCGCCTTGAGCAGCTGTTGGAACCAATAAAGGCTGTGTAGTAACAAGTCTTTCAGCTACACCCCAATCCTTATTGAACAGGTTACCAACGTTAAGAATATCAACTCTGAATTGCAGAGTATTTCGTTTATTCAAAATATTTATATATACATCCTGAATAACGCTTAAAT
The DNA here is from genome assembly GCA_046484705.1 of Ignavibacteriaceae bacterium. Classification (GTDB taxonomy): domain Bacteria; phylum Bacteroidota; class Ignavibacteria; order Ignavibacteriales; family Ignavibacteriaceae; genus JAGXRK01. The sequence continues at coordinate 12,486 of JAWOIK010000223.1, forward strand.
CAGCTCTGAATACCATTGGAAGTCTTATTCCGTTTCTTTCTGCATACTTACCACGGTTTTCATTTAAATAAGAATCCTGTTTAATGAAAGCATCCCAAGCTGCAGCTTGCATAGCAGAAGTATAAGTTACACCGCCTGAGGTAAATTCCTGAAAATTCATTTCTGAAGTGTTATTATGTATATAGATAAGGTCATTACTTGTACCGCCATCACCATTCAGATCACCTGAAAAGGTATAACTTGTTGTTCTTTGGAAAAAGTTGAATGGATCGATACCGAATGCATGTCCGCCTTCCCAGAACAAAGATACAGTTGTACTTCCGAAAATGCTTCCTGTATAATCAGTATTTCCGAATCTATAAGATAATGCAGCAAATACTCTGTGACCTAAAGTTGAGGTTGAAAATGCGGTACCTGGATTATTGGGGTTTCCGGAATGTTGATTATTATTCCATGAACCAAATGCAATAGATCCGGGATCAACTGTGTTTTTAGCTTCTCCGTATGACCAACCTAATTTAGTGTACCAGCTATCAGTAAATGGTTTTTCAAGTGATAACGCCATATTATATGAATATCCATCACTTTGATTTTTAAGAACAATGGCGCTGGTAATATTTGAATTCACCCTATTACCTGTAGTCCATCTTGGACGGTTATCAACACCGGCAAATGCTGTATTTGGTTCTGTAAGATTTGCATTTATATAATATATTCCATTTACATCTTTGTTGTATAAAAATTCTGCGGTCCCAATAAATCCAAACGGTAATCTTTGATCAATTGCAATGTTGCTTCGCCAGATTTGTGGAAATTTGAAATCGGGATCTGTAAAAGCCAATCCATAACTTGCTGGAGGTTGACCGGTTGGACTTTGTTTATAATGATTAGGATCCGGATTAAATGGTCTTATTGATGTATTGTTAATTTGTTCAAATCCTGTTAAAACACCATTTTCACCTATCTGATTTGAAATCCATACGTAAGCGGGGCGTCCTGTAAATATACCACTACCACCACGAACCTGAGTGGTTTGATCATCGAATGCATCCCAATTAAAACCAAATCTTGGTGAGAACAGGATATTGACATCGGGTAGCTTATCTGTTTTAAATTGAACTGATTTGCCATCTTCGTCTCTAAAAAAGAGAGTATCGACCTGAGGGTTTTTAAAACCGGTTTCTTCAAACATCGGCGCATCAGCTCTTACACCAACAGTTAATCTCAGATTTTTCAGCACCTGCCATTCGTCTTGTGCATACAAGCCGCCATAATATAATTCCAGTGGCTGAACGGGTTTATCCTGCCCGGGCTGATTTGACCAGCGAACCTGAAAACGACTTAATGTTATTGTATCTCCGGTAGCTGGATCAATAGCGATTGATCCAACCGGTCTGTTTGGATCTGCTAAATAACCATTTGCATCAGCATAAAAATCAGCTAGAGAGTTGTATGTATAGGCACTTTGTGAACCTGGAAAAAATACATTTTCACTTTCATATCTCTCGAAACTAGCACCAAATGTTAAATAATGATCTGTTAGAAACCATGTGAAATTATTTTGTACTTGCAAGCTATTGTAACGCAATTCATTGCTCGGAGTGAACGGTTCAAACCCAAATGAGGTGTATACGGTACCGCTCTCCAGTATATCTACAAACGGAAACATCGAACCTCTTGAATCTCTGCTCTCATCATTATAAGTATACCCGGCAATAAAATTGTTTGCCATATTATCGCCAAAGTTTGTGTTCCATTCACCAACAATTGATCGTATATTTTCGAGAATTATATAATTTGAATTCTGGAAGTTCAAACCAGTTAAGTTTGTTCTGCGGTTTCCGAATCCTAATGAAGATGAGTTCGAAATCAGAACATCGGTTTCTGAATCCAGGTGTGTATAACGTAAACTAAATTTATTCTGATCATTAAGGTTATAATCAAATCTTAATAAGAACCTGATTGCCGGAGTTTCGTGATCATATCCCTGATAAGGACCGGTATCATAACCAAAATTAGTTTTTAAATAACTACTTAACTGATCCATATCTGATGCCAATACACGTGTAATGTTACCGCCAACAGTTTGATTGCCCGTATTTGCAAGATATGTTGTACCCGGTTGAACAAGTTTATCACTTTCGAAACTTCCGAAAAAGAAAAGTTTATTCTTTACGATTGGACCGCCTAAACGAACGCCGATCTGGTCATAATTAAAAGTACCCGGATTGAAATCATTTTCACCTGCTTTAGATCCCACTTGCGCTTCATTACGGAACAGGTAATAAACAGAACCTGAATATTCATTTGTTCCGCTTTTTGTAACAGTGTTAACACCTGCACCGACAAAATTTCCCTGTCTAACGTCAAATGGAGCAATATTAACCTGAATTTGGTCGATTGCATCTATTGATATTGGGGCAACATTGGTTCTGTCACCGGGTTGTCCTGCCAAACCAAATGAGTTATTAAAATAAGAACCATCCACAGTGATATTGTTTAGCCTGTTATCCTGCCCGGCAAAGGAATTTGCATTGGCTTGAGGTGTAAGACGAGTAAAGTCTTCAATCCTTCTGGATATTGTGGGAAGTGATTGTATATTATCAATGCTGACAGAAGTAGCTGCACCGGTTCTATCAGAACCAAAAATAGCATCTTTTTGTGCAACTATTGTAACTTCACCTATCTCGACTTCTCGATCGCTAAGCACAAATTCAAGATTGGTTGTAACACCGAGTGAAAGAAAGATATTTTCCTGTACCTGGTTTTGGAATCCGACGTAAGAAACTGTAACAGTATACGGTCCGCCGACTCTCATACCCTGAATTACAAATCTTCCATCCAGCCTGGTTGCTGCACCATACTGTGTTCCGGATGGATCGTGTACCGCAATAACATTTGCACCCGGAAGTGGATCACCACTTGTTTCAGTTACTGTTCCGTTAATTGCAGAAGTCGTTACACCTTGTGCCTGCATTGGTACATTCCAAATTAATATACTAAACAGGAATGCTGCAATGACGCTGTAGAGGGTAGCGTATTGTTTCATTGAATCTCCTTAATTAATGAATTATTTAATGTGTAGTTAAGTTTATATTTTATTGAGCAGAAATAGTTGTAGGCTTCAGTCATATTTTTATTCAGTTTGAAGAAAATTTTATATTCAACAACCGTTAATATCTTGAATAATGCTATAGTAAAGCAAGCATTTTTTAAAAAATAATATTTTCGTAACATTTAGTACTCGAAAAACCGGATAAAAATACTATTTTTAGAACAACTTATTTATAAAGAATGTTATTTAATCTTATGAGAATCTATTTGCGTATTATCTGCTTTATACTGATTCACTTTTTGTTATTCCTCTCGCAAGCAGCCGCACAGAATTTACCTAATTATACAATTCTGGTTTCATTCGATGGTTTCAGATGGGATTACCCAAACCGTGGTATAACTCCAACTTTAAATTCAATTTCAGAAAGCGGAATTTCAGCATTATCACTTCAACCATCTTTTCCGACCAAAACTTTTCCCAATCATTACACAATCGTAACAGGACTTTATCCTCAAAATCACGGTATAATTTCAAATAACATGTATGATCCGGTTTATAATGAGTATTTTGCTTTGGGTAAAAGAGATGCCGTCGAAAACAGCCGCTGGTATAAAGGTGAAGCAATTTGGGAAACTGCCAGAAAACAGGGACTGATAACCGCAAGTTATTTCTGGCCAGGTTCAGAATTAGATTTAGAATACAGAAGACCTGATTACTTCCATTATTATGACCATAATAAACCTTATAAAGATAGAATAAACGGGATTATTGAATGGCTGAAATTACCGTATAATGAACGTCCAAAATTTATTACAGTTTACTTTGATGCGGCTGATACCGATGGGCATAAATTTGGACCGGATTCTGAAGGGATTAATAAAACTATTATGAAACTGGATTCACTGTTAGGTGATCTGCTTTCAAAGCTGGAAGAAATAAATCTCAAAGACAGTATAAATATTATCATAGTTTCTGACCATGGTATGAATGAAATATCCGATAAAAGAATTATTAATGTAGATGAAATAATTTCAACTTTCAACTATTATATAATTGATGACGGTCCCTTTATGTTTATCTATCCGGAGGCAAATAATAAACATAATATTTACAGCCTTCTGAAAGAGAATGAAAACAATTATAAGGTTTACCTTAACAACGAATTACCGACGCATTATAATTTATCCGGTTCTCATCTTTTACCGGAAATAATAGTTATCAGCAACCCCGGATGGTCATTAGTAACAAATAAAATTATGGAAAAACGTAAAAACGGTAACTCCAACTCAGGTAATCATGGATATGATAATTATCACACAGATATGCACGGAATACTTTATGCAATGGGTCCATCGTTTAAGAGAAATTATAAAACAGGAACTGTTTTAAATATTGATATCTATCCCCTATTGTGTAAAATTCTTAATATTAAACCAAAACTAAATATTGATGGAAAACTGGAACGAATTCAGGCAATTCTGAAAGAATATTAACTATGAAATTATTGAACATCGATTATGAAAAATATAAACTCAGTAATGGTTTGGAAGTGATCCTTTATAAAGATTCCTCTCTCCCTCTTGTTGCAGTAAATATATGGTACAAAGTCGGCTCGGCATACGAAGTAAAAGGAAAAACAGGGCTTGCACATCTATTTGAACATATGATGTTCCAGGGTTCAGAAAATGTTCCGAAGGAAATGCACTTCAGGTACATACAGGAATCCGGTGGTACATTAAATGGTTCAACAAGTTTTGACAGAACTAATTATTATGAAAAAGTTCCGTCAAACTATCTTGAACTGGCACTCTGGCTTGAATCAGATAGAATGGGCTACTTTCTTAATTCGCTTACACAGGAAAAGCTTGATAATCAAAAAAGTGTTGTTGCTAATGAAAGACTTGAAAGATATGATAATCAGCCATATGGTTTAGCATGGGAAATAATTCTTAATAATCTCTATCCAAAAGGGCATCCCTATAGCTGGGCTACAATCGGTTTTCTGGATGACATTAAAAGTTACACTCTTGAAGATGTAAAAGAATTTTTTACAAAACATTATTCACCGGGTAATGCAACTCTTGTTATTGCAGGAGACTTTGAAACGACAAAAACAGTAAATCTTATTGATAAATATTTTGCCGAAATAAATTCTTCAGATAATAAAAAAGAACCGGATGAATTATCATTTATTCTTGATAGAAATATTTTAATTGAACATCCGGACAATGTTCAATTGGATAGACTATACCTTGCATGGCCAACAGATAAAATTTATAGTGATGACGATCCGGCGCTTGATGTTCTTGCCGATGTACTTAGCGGTTCAAAAAATTCAAGACTCTATAAGCGGCTGGTATTTGATGATCAGATAGCACAGGATGTTTCGGTATTTCAGTTTTCAGCAAAGTTTGCCGGTCACTTTATGATAATTTCAACTGCTAAACCAAATATTTCACTTGACCGGATCAAAGATGTTATTTTTGAAGAAATAAATAAAATTAGCTCTGAAGGAATAACTAATAAAGAACTGACTAAAACTAAAAATGGAATCAAAGCTAATTATATTTATTCCATGCAAAGTATTGATACCATTGCGGACAGGCTGAATATGTATAATTATTACCTAAACGATCCTAATAAATTTAATTATGATATTGAGCGATATAATAAAATTGAAAAATTGGCTATTGCTGATGTTTGTAATAAATACCTGAGCACAGCTTTTGTTGAATTGAGGGTAAC